>SPBQ01000474.1 GCA_004525875.1 Myxococcales bacterium | reverse complement strand
CTGCGGCACGCTCGGCATCGAGTACATGCACATCTCCGACAAGGATCAGCGCAGCTGGCTGCAGGAGCGCATCGAGCCGAACCTCAACGTCCCTTCTCTGACGGCCGACGCGCGCCGCCACCTGCTCGGCGCTCTGGTCCGTGCCGGCGGCTTCGAGCAGTTCCTGCACACGAAGTTCCTGGGACAGAAGCGCTTCTCGCTGGAGGGGGGCGAATCGCTGGTACCGCTGCTCAACACGCTGGTCGAGGAGGCTGGAACGCTCGGCGTCGAGGAGATCGTGATCGGCATGCCGCATCGCGGCCGCCTCAACGTCATGGCCAATGTGCTCGGCAAGCCCTACGACCAGATCTTCGCCGAGTTCGAGGGCAGCTTCCTTCCCGCTAATGTGCAGGGCGACGGCGACGTCAAGTACCATCTCGGCTACGCCCGCGACCATGTCACGCGGACCGGCAAGAAGTTGCACGCCGTCCTGATGCCGAACCCGAGCCATCTCGAGGCCATCGACCCCGTCGTCGAGGGCATCGTGCACGCCAAGCAACAGTACCTGCACGACGCCGAGCGACGACGCGTCATGCCGCTGCTACTGCACGGCGACGCCGCGTTCTGCGGGCAGGGCGTCGTGACGGAAACCATGTCGCTCTCCGAGCTGCGCGCCTACCACAATGGCGGCACGATCCACATCATAATCGACAACCAGGTCGGCTTCACGGCGTCCCCGAGCGAGAGCCGCTTCACCCGCTACCCGAGCGATCTCGGCAAGGTCTTCAACGCACCGGTCTTCCACGTCAACGCAGACGACCCCGAGGCGGCAGTCCAGGCGGCACACCTGGCGGTGGGCTTCCGCAAGGAGTTCAAGGAAGACGTCATCATCGACCTGGTCTGCTACCGACGACACGGTCACAACGAGCTCGACGATCCGTCATTCACGCAGCCGGCGATGTACCGCAAGATCAAGGCGAAGCGGCAGGTCCACGAGCTGTATGCCGAACGGCTCGAGATGGAAGGGCTGGTCACACCGGCCGACGTCAAGCAGCTCCACGAGGAGACTCGCCAGACGTTCGAGCGCGCCCTCGACTACGCCCGCGACGTGATGCCCCGCCAGAAGGTGTTCGCGTTCGGCGGCCTGTGGGAAGGGATGCACTGGGCAGGCAAGGACTGGAGCGCTCACACACAGGTCCCTGCAGACCGACTCCGCACCCTCATGGACGCCGCCTCCGCGCTCCCGCCCGCGTTCAACGTTCATCCGAAGGTCCGCAAGAACCTGGAGAACCGGCGCGGCATGCTTGACGGCGACGGCACGGTCGACTGGGCGTGCGCCGAGATGCTCGCTCTCGCCACGCTGCTCGCCGAGGGCTCCAACGTACGTCTGAGCGGCCAGGACAGCGAGCGAGGCACGTTCAGCCAACGACACGCGGTGCTCCACGACGTGGAGACCGACGCGCGTATCGTCCCGCTCAACAAGATCGCCGGTCAGCAGGGTCGCTTCACAGTCATAAACTCGATGCTCTCCGAGGAAGGCGTGCTCGGATTCGAGTATGGTTTCGCCTCAGCCGATCCTCGCAACCTCGTGATCTGGGAAGCGCAGTACGGCGATTTCGCGAACAACGCCCAGGTGATCATCGACCAGTTCGTCGCCTCCGCCGAGTCGAAGTGGCAGCGACAGAACGGGCTCGTCATGCTGTTGCCGCACGGCTACGAGGGCCAGGGGCCCGACCACTCCAGCGCGCGCCTCGAACGGTTCTTGCAGCTGTGCGCCGAGAACAACATGCAGGTCTGCTACCCGAGCACGCCGGCCCAGTACTTCCACGTTCTTCGGCGCCAGCAGCACCGCAGCTTCCGCAAGCCGCTGATCCTCATGACACCGAAAAGCATGCTGCGCCACAAGCTGGTGGTGTCGCGGCTGGACGAGTTCGCGGAGTATCCGTTCCGTAACGTGATCGACGAGACCGAGCCCATGGAGCCGACGTCCGTGCGCCGCGTGCTGCTGTGTACGGGGAAGGTCTATTACGACCTGCTCGCCGGCCGCAACGAGCGCGAGGCCGAAGGCATCGCCATCGTGCGCGTCGAGCAGCTCTACCCGTTCCCGGAAGAAGAGCTGCGTGCGGTGATCGATCGTTACCCCGACGACGCGGAAATCTACTGGGTACAAGAAGAATCGCGCAACTGCGGCGCATGGACATTCATGGAGCCGCTGTTGCGCGAGATCGTCGGTCGCCGGCGCAGCGTCACTTACGTCGGCCGCAATGCTGCCGCCAGCCCGGCGACGGGGTCATACGCGATCCATCGACAGGAGCGCGACGAGATACTCGACCAGGCGCTCAGAAAGCCCATGGCACGAGCGGAGAAGCAGGTCCATGTCAGTTGAAGTCTCGATTCCCGAGCTCGGTGAGTCGATCACCGAAGCGGTAATCGCCGCGTGGCTGAAGTCCGACAGGGACGTCGTCGCCGTCGACGAGCCCATCTGCGAGCTCGAGACCGACAAAGCCAACACCGAGATGCCTGCGCCGGCGTCCGGCGTACTGCAGATCGTCAAGGCCGAGGGCGAGACCGTCCAGGTCGGCGACGTGATAGCGCGCATCGAGGAAGGCTCGCGCGCAGCCGTGGCGCCGCGGGCGGTCACGCCCGGCGCGAGGAGCCCCAGGATCGCCCCCGCCGCCAGGCGTGTCGCCGAGGAACTCGGCATCGACCCGGCCGAGGTCAGCCCCACCGGTGCGGGCGACCGCGTCACCAAGCAGGATCTGCTAATACACGCCAAGGG
>SPBQ01000207.1 GCA_004525875.1 Myxococcales bacterium | reverse complement strand
GCGATGAAGTAGTAGCTGTGGTCGTACCCCGCCCGCATCCGTAGCTCGAGCGGCACGGCGCCCCTAGCTGCCTCACTGACGAGCGGCTGTGCTGCTAGACGGTCAAGACGCAGTCCGAGGCGACGACTGAATCGGTCACCGTGGCCGACCGCTTCGGAACGTTAGGGATCCGCAGGATCAAGAAGCGCGAAGCGCATTTGTCCCCCTGCTTTGAGGCGCAGTAACGCTGGCCGACGCCACCCTGAGCGCAAGGTCGCGCGCCCGCGATAGCCCTCCGCTGAACTCGACGCCGGACCGACGAGCGGTTACACTCCCGAACTGTCCATGCCGCTCTAGGAGAGCCTCATGCCGGTAGCCGCGAATCTCGTCTACGATCTCCAGCATCAGCAAGTCACCTTTCCGGTCGAGGTCCGCGACGCGTCTGGAGCCATCGCCGGCTTCCTGGTGTCGAGCCGCGCCGCGAATCGCCTCGTGGGCGACGCCTTCGAGATCGTCGACTTTCTCCCTGGCCGTACGCTCTTCATGCTCGGCTGCATCGATTACAAGGACAATGATCTCGGCGACTACAACGAGGTCGCGATGAACTTCTTCGTGCGGAAGAAGGGCGCGCCCCGCGGCCTACCGTGGATCAGCGCCTGGCTTGGAATGGCGAAGGGCTCCCTCCCGTCCTACAGCTGGAAGATGCCGGTAAACCAGTCGTTCACTCGTGACGCGGGTGCCATGATCTGGGGCTTCCCGAAAACGATCGAGCGCATCGAGTTCGATTACGGAGAGCAAGGACGCTTTCGTGGCTACCTGGAGATGGACGGCGAGAAGGTCTTCGAGATCACGATGCCTCGGGGTGGCGACAAGAAGCGTCCGCCGAGTCCCGCCGTCGGATACAGCTACATCGAGGGCGTTCCGCATCTGACGTCCTTCAGCCAGACCGCATCGCAGATGGGCGCCCGCGGCGGCAAGGACGTCGAGATCACCTTGGGCAATCATACCATCGCCGATGATCTCCGTACCCTGGGGCTGCCGAAGAAGCCGCTGCTGACCACCTGGATAGGCAAGATGGTCATGAGCTTCGGCCCCCCCGAGAAGCTCTGATGCGGTGACCGTGTACCGTGGCGGCATGCAGGTCGTCACCTGACGGTTGCGCTGCGCTCTTCCGCTTGAACGCCCCCGCTGTCTCACGACTGTATCGTCAGCTCTCACACAGCGCCGCCGCGTGGTGCGCCACATGCTCCCCGACGAACGAAGCGATGAAGTAGTAGCTGTGGTCGTACCCGGCCTGCATGCGAAGCTCCAGCGGCACATGCGCGGCTTCGCACGCAGCGACGAACCGCTCCGGCTGCAACTCGCGTTCGAGGAAGTCGTCGGCGTCGCCCTGGTCGACGAGGATCGGCTTGGACCACTCGCAGACGGCCACCAGCTCGCAGGCGTCGTACTGCTTCCAGCCTTCTCGATCGGGGCCGAGGTAGCGGGCCAGAGCCTTCTCTCCCCAAGGCACCTTCGAAGGCGCGACGATCGGCGCGAACGCGGATACCGAGCGGTAGCGGTCCGGGTTGCGCAGCGCCACGACGAGTGCGCCGTGGCCGCCCATCGAATGGCCGAACACGCCGCGCCGCGATCCATCGAGCCCGAGCGCCGGTTCCACCAGCGCCGGAAGCTCCTCGGTCACATACGAGTACATCCGGTAGTGCCGCGCCCACGGCTCCTCGGTGGCGTCGACGTAAAAGCCCGCGCCGCTGCCGAAGTCGTAGTCGTCGTGCTCGCCCGGCAGGTCCAGCCCGCGCGGGCTGGTGTCGGGCGCGACGATCGCGATTCCGTGCTCGGCGGCATAGCGCTGCGCGCCCGCCTTCAGCGTGAAGTTCTCCCAGGTGCAGGTGAGACCGGAGAGCCAGTAGAGGACGGGAATCGATCGCCCGGAAGTGTGCGCGCCGCCCGGCACGAAGACCGAGAGCTCCATCGCGGTTCCGGTGCACTCGGAGGCGTGCCGGTAGACTCCCTGCACGCCGCCGAAGCATCGGCTTTCCGATACGGTTTCGAGCGCTGCGGGCATCTAGAAGAACTCGCGGACCTCGAGATCGATCGCATGCGCGGCGTGGCGCTTCGCCATCGTCATGAACATCTCGTCGCCGCGTTCGGTCGCGCCCACCATCATCGACGCCATCACTGCCATCAGCAGGCCACCGACGGTGGCGCGGCGATACTCGCGCCAGCACTCTTCGCGCCGGTACGTGTCCACGCCGCCCGCGACCAGTGATTCATGGTACACGTCGACAAGCCGGCGTTCGTGCTCACGGCGCAGCTCGGTGGGGAGGCCGGCGCCGATGAAGTACGCCGCGTCGGAAGGGCCAGCGCCGAGCCCCACGGTCTGCCAGTCCACTACCGAAACGCGCGGCGCGGTGACGCCGTCGCCGAACAGCATGTTGTCGAGCCGATAGTCTCGATGAACAATCGTCTGCGGTCCACCGGCCTCGGAGAGTAGCTTCGGAAGAGCGGCGGACATGTCACGCGCCAGCCCGAGCGTGGCATCGTCGAGCCGCCCGGCGTAGCGCTCCGCGAATCCTTCGAGGAACGAGTCGTAGACCGGACAGACCAGCTCGGCGCGCGCAGCACTCGAGTCGCCGAGCCAGGCCAGCCGTTCCAGCGTCGCGTCGTTCCAGCGCGGGGCGTGAAGGCGCGCGAGCTCCTCGAGCGCGGCGGCCGCATCATCCGGCGTGCAGCCCGCGATCTGATCGCCCTGACTGGCCGGCGACATGTCTTCGAGGATGAGAGCGTGGTCGACTTCCGTGTCGTCGATGGCGCTGAAATAGCAACGCGGTGTACGGATCCCGACCGAGGTCTGCAGATCGCGGTAGAAGCCCACCTCCGACACGTAACAGCGCCCGGCCTTTCCCGCCGCGCGGCTGGCCGGATCGGCCGACGCGAACTTACCGACGATCGATGAGGGAGCGCCCGCAGGTGGCTCGCTAGCGTATCGCAGATCGAAGCGGATGCACTGACCGACCTGACCGGTTCCGATCCTCGAGACGGAGAAACCCTCGATTGCAGGCAAGCCGGGGTGCAGACTGCGCAAGCAGCCGGTGAGCCACTCGGGCGTGACGGCGTCGGGGTCGCGAGGGTAGTCGTCGCCGGACATTGCTCGGTCTCCTATTCGAGGCTGCGCGGTAGATCCATCGATGCGGACGCACACCCGTTCGAGGATCGCGTGTGCTCATCGCGAGGGGGTCGTTCACAAAAGGTCGCGCCTGCCGCGCAGCAACGACGGTCGACGGCGGTGCCCTCAACAACAGCTGTCGCGAGTAGTAGGGGGGAGCCAGGCCGATCTGCCTACTGCGCTCAGTAGGCTTGGGCGTGCCCGGTCGAGGCCATGCCGTGATGCGCACGGCCCCGACCGGAGGGAGGATCTAGTAACGGTAGTGGTCGGGCTTGTACGGGCCCTCCACCGGCACGCCGATGTAGTCGGACTGCTCCTGCGTCAGCGTCGTCAGCCTGACGCCGAGCTTGGCGAGGTGCAGCCGCGCCACCTCTTCATCGAGCTTCTTCGGCAGCATGTACACTTCGTTCTGGTAGACGTCGCCATTGCGCCACAGCTCGAGCTGGGCGAGCACCTGGTTGGTGAACGATGCGCTCATGACGAACGATGGGTGGCCGGTCGCGCAACCGAGATTGAGTAGTCGGCCCTCGGCGAGCACGAGCACCGAATGGCCGTCGGGGAACACCCACTCGTCATACTGCGGCTTGATGTTGATGCGTTCGACGCCCTTCACCTTGGCCAGGCCGGCCATGTCGATCTCGTTATCGAAGTGGCCGATGTTGCCGACCAGCGCCTTGTCCTTCATCCGGGCCATGTGTGCGGCGGTGATGATGTTGAAGTTACCTGTCGTGGTGACGAAGATATCGGCGGTCGCGACGTAGTCCTCGAGCGTGGCGACCTCGTAGCCCTGCATCGCGGCCTGCAGCGCGCAGATGGGATCGATCTCGGTGACGATCACGCGGCAGCCCTGTCCACGCAGCGACTCGGCCGAGCCCTTGCCGACTTCGCCGAAGCCACACACGACGGCGACCTTGCCACCGAGCATGACGTCGCTGGCTCGGTTGAGCCCATCGATGAGCGAGTGGCGGCAGCCGTACACGTTGTCGAACTTGCTCTTCGTCACCGAGTCGTTGACGTTGATGGCCGAGAACAGCAGCGAGCCGTCCTTCGCCATCTGGTAGAGGCGATGAACGCCCGTCGTCGTCTCCTCGCTCACGCCCTGGATGTTCGGCGAGATACGGCCCCACTGGCCGGGAGCTTCCTCGGCTACGCGGCGGAGCAGGCCGAGAATCACGCCCCATTCCTCGGCCTCCGTCTCGGCGTCGAAGTCGGGAATCTTGCCCGCCTTCTCGTACTCGAGACCCTTGTGAACCAGCAGCGTCGCGTCGCCGCCGTCGTCGACGATCAGCTCGGGGCCGCTACCATCGGGCCACACCAGCGCCTCGTTCGTGCACCACCAGTACTCCTCGAGCGTCTCGCCCTTCCAGGCGAAGACCGGCGTGCCCTTGGGGTCCTCGGGAGTGCCGTGACGGCCGACGACCACGGCGGCCGCCGCCGAGTCCTGGGTGCTGAAGATGTTGCAGCTCACCCAGCGCACGTCGGCGCCGAGTTCGACCAGCGTCTCGATCAGAACGGCCGTCTGTACGGTCATGTGGAGCGACCCCATGATCTTCGCGTCGGCGAGCGGTTTCGCGCCCGAGTGCTGCTCGCGCAGCGCCATCAGCCCCGGCATCTCCTGCTCGGCCAGCCGGATCTCCTTGCGTCCCAGCTCGGCCAGGGCCAGGTCCTTCACCTTGTACGGAAGCCGGCTGCTGTCCGTCTTCACCTTCGCTGCAGTGCTCATGGTTCCTCCGTTACGCTACGCGTTGGTCTGTCATTCCGATCCGTTCGATTCGGAGCCGGTCGTGGTGGTCGAGGGTTTCGTGGAAAGAGTGGCGGCGGCCGCGAACAAAGCCGGGCCCTTCGCCGAGGAATCGGACGTGAGCGCGCGGACGCGCACATCGGTAAAGCCGGCGTCGTCCAGCCAGGTTGCGATGCGGTCCGGCTCGAAGCCGAGCCAGACGTGCCCCATCTGGT
>SPBQ01000461.1 GCA_004525875.1 Myxococcales bacterium | reverse complement strand
GAGCACGGCGCCGGCGCCGTGCATTCTGTCGCGGGCGACGCTGCCCGATGGCGACCTGGAGATCGTCGCGAACGCTTGGTCGGGAGGCGAGTGGCGGTTCGCAGCCCTGGCGGTCTGCGAGATGACGCCGGCGGTCGGCTGCAGGTCGGGCGCGAAGTCGAACGTCCTGATCGCGGACAAGGTCGACGACACGACAGACAAGGACAGGTTCAGGATCCGTCAGGGCGAGGCTGTCGCGCACTCCGAGCTTGGCGATCCGCGTGCCGACACGGTGTACGGACTGTGCGTGTACGACACGAGAGTCGCCACCCATACCCTCGTCGACGCGTTCGTGCTGCCAGCTGGTTCGAGTGCGTGGCTTGATCGCAGTCCCACCGGCTACCTGTACAGCGACCCGAGTGGGGCGGTGCGCGGCGTCCAGCGGCTGAGGCTCAAGGCGGCGGCGGCGGGCTCGGCCGCCGTCAAGTTCCGGGCCGCGGGTGCGGCCGTCGGCTTTCCGGTGCCGGCTGACGTCGCGTCGATGTTCTCGCAGGACCCGACGGTTGCCGTGCGAGTCGTCGGCAGCAACGGGATCTGCTGGACCGTGGATTACCCGACTGCGGCGACCCGGACCAACGACCCCGCTCGCTATCGAGCCGTGCTGCCCTGAGCGAAGCAGGCCGGCCCGATCGGGGGAAGTCTCACTCGCGCGATGGATTACGCGGCGCTGCCGGCGTCGCGTGGGCGCTGTGCGCGAGCCGATAGTCCCTTGCGGCTCGCCGCGTTCGTATGTTCGCATACGTGCGCTTTGGGGTTAGTCACCGCCTCGGCGCGGAATTTTTCAGCAGCACTGCCGAGCCTGCCCCTCGAGTCGCCTCTGTACGCAGGTCCCCCAAGGTGAGGACGTGCGCAATCTTCTCCATTCGCGGTATTCCTGCGTGTGAATCCCTAGTTTCCCGCCTTTTCCCGGCCACGTCTTGACGCACCGGCGTTAAGCGGAAAATAACACAGTGCTATATGCCGAATGCGTATCCATGCGCACTTGGTGAACGAAAACGAACTGGCGGGACGCCTTCGCCCGTCGGTCAGTGAGCCCGCGCCCCTTGAAAGTACGTAGCCCTGATCACTCGCAGCTCCCGCAGCCCGTCCGCGGCCTGTCGCACGAGCCCTGTCCGTTCGGCGAGATCGCCGAACGGACAGCGCCTGGCGGCGCCGACGTTGTGTTGCGCGAGGCGATCCGCGCCGCGGCTCCCATTTTGCGAACCTGGAGACGCTCCCGATGACCCGATGCCGCACGTTGCTCGTCCTGCTGGGCCTGGCCGTCTGTGCTTCCGATGCCGCTGCACAGCTCGCCCCCCCGACACTCACACACCTCGTCCCCGACGCGCTGGGTTCGATTGCTGTTCCGGAGCCGAGCGAGCTGACGCGCTTCGTTCGCAACCGCACGGCGGCCGAGCGGCTCGGCAAGGCGCTGTTCTGGGACATGCAGCTCGGGAGCGACGGCATCCAGGCCTGCGCCAGCTGTCACTTCCACGCCGGCGCCGACAGCCGCCGTACCAACACGATCAATCCCGGCCTGATTGCCGGCGATACGGTCTTCGACCTGCATGGTCTTCCCAATCAGCCGCTGGTCGACGCCGATTTCCCGTTCCACAAGCTGGCGAATGCCAACGACACCAACTCGGTGATCTCGGATGCCAATGACGTCGCCGGCTCGATGGGTGTGACGCTGAGTCAGTTCCTGGACGTGATCCCCGGCAGTGCGGAGGACGATTGCGCCGAGGCCTTGGATCCCTTGTTCAACGTCGCCGGAACCAACGTGCGGCGCGTCACGGGGCGCAACACTCCGAGCAATCTCAACTCGGTGTTCAACTTCCGGAACTTCTGGGACGGCCGCGCATCGTTCTTCTTCAACGGCGTCGACCCGTTCGGGCCGCGCAATCCCGATGCCCGCATTCTCGAGAAGGCGTTCCTCACCGGCTTCGTCTTTCCGGTCTCGGTCTTGATCGATAACGCCAGCCTCGCGTCGCAGGCAGTCGGCCCGCCGCTTTCCGACGTCGAGATGTCGTGTGTCGGTCGAACCTGGCCGAAGATCGGCAAGAAGATGCTGAGCCTGCAGCCGCTGGCCAAGCAGGTGGTGTCGCCCACCGACAGCCTACTCGGCCCGCTCGCCAGTTCTGCCACCGATCCGGGTGCGAAAGGCCTCGCCACCTCCTACCGGGCGTTGATCGAAGAGGCATTCGATCCCGACTACTGGAACTCCAACGTCGTCGTTACCTACGCGCTCGACGGCTCGCACATCATCTCACCGCCCACGGGCGCGCCGCTCACGACCGACGAGTACACGATGATGGAAGCGAACTTCTCGCTCATCTTCGGCCTCGCGGTCCAGCTCTACGAGGCGACGCTGGTCTCCGACGATGCGCCTTTCGACCGCTTCCAGGCCGGCGGTGGCGAGCTCGGCACGAACCCGGGGGCGCTCACGACGGAGCAGAAGACCGGCATCGCATCGTTCTTCTCCAGCCTGTCGGGCTGCGGCGTCTGTCATGTCGGCCCCGAGCTCAGCGCCGCCACCGTCAGCAACGTCGGCCGCCCCGAGATCTTCGATCCGGACGAGAATCCCGTCTTCGAGCAGCTCATCGAGCAGATGCCGATGAAGTCCGGCTCTACGACGTTCTACGATACCGGCTTCTATAACATCGGAGTTCGGCCGACTCCCGAGGACCCGGGCGTCGGCGGCGACGCGATGGGACCGCTGTGCTTCGCGCGTCGAACCGGTCTCGGATTGGACAGCCCGGAGATGGACTGGGAAGAGCAGCGACTCCCGTTCGGGAATAAGAGGAGGAACGTCATCGGTGGGCCCGATGCCTGCGACGG
>SPBQ01000195.1 GCA_004525875.1 Myxococcales bacterium | reverse complement strand
TCGCAACCGTCGCCGGCGCCGTGGGTCGGTTCCTGAGGCGACGGGGCGAGAGGGTGAACGCGGCCAGCGTCTTTCGCGTGATGGTCCCGGTCAGCGTTCGTGCCGGCGACGAGCGTGGCTCGCCGGGCAATCGCGTCGTCAATTTCCTTGCCGCACTGCCGATCGATGAGACCGATCCGGCCCGTCGCGTCGAACGAATCATGGAGACCATGCAACGCTTGAAGCGTTCGCGACTCGTTCACGGCGCCGAGCTCATCGAGGACATCAGCGATCATAGCTTCACGACGTTGCTCGTCCAGTTCGTCAAGCTCGCGGCGCAGACGCGTGCCTACAATATGGTGGTCACGAACGTCCCGGGGCCCCCCGTGCCCATCTACTTCCTCGGCGCCCGCTTGGAGGAGATCTATCCGCTGGTGCCGCTGTTCTCGGGGCAGGGGCTCGGCATCGCGTTGTTCAGCTACGACGGCACGCTCAGCTGGGGCTTCGACGCCGACTGGGATGCGCTGCCCGATTTGCATGATTTCGTCGAGGGCGTCGAGCTGGAGTTTTCGCGACTCCGGAAGGCAGCCGACGCCGCCGGCATCACCCCAAAACACTCGCCCGCGTGACCAGGAGGTCTCAATCGATGCAACCCTTCGTTTCCAAGCTGCCAATCACCGTTGTGTTCACGATCGCGTGCGCGCTCGCGTTACCCGGCGCGGCGTGCGCCGAGCCGCCGTGGACCTCTAACATCGCGTCGCTCTATCCGACCGCGACGCGTCTGGTGACCTGCGGCACCTGCCACCGCAACTTCACGGCGTTCGGTAGTTTTAACCCGTACGGGACCGCGTTCCGGAATGCCGCGGGGAGCGTCAACGCGAAGCTGCAGGCGATCGAGAACATGGACTCCGACGGTGACGGCACGCTCAACAGCGTGGAGATCATGACCGGGGCCGGGTTCATGCCGGGCTACACCTGCGATGCCTATCAGACCACGGCCAATGCGCCGGCTGATCTGGCCGACTACGTCGATCCGATCGATATCGGGTGTGTGGGAGTCGTGACGACATCGAGCTCCACCTCGACGTCTTCGACGGCCTCGAGCACGACGACGACGCTGCCGCCGACCGCTGCCTGCTCGCAGCCGGTGAGCTCCGGGCCGAGCCCGGTGGCGACCGACTGTCTATTCATTCTGCGGGTGGCGACGGCGCTCGAGACCTGCTCGCCGGAATGCGTCTGCGCGCCGAAGGGATCGCTTCCGCCCTCGGCCACCGACTCGCTCATCTGCTTGCAGGTGGCGACCGGACAGAGCACGCCACTGAACTGTCCCTGCCCCTGAGTTGGGCCGGCGCCGCGCTCGGCAAGAGCGAGGCGGCAGGCTAGACTCCCGCGTGTCGCCCGGCACGAAGATCCTCGACCCTGCCGGGCGCCGCGGGAGGCCCCAGATTGAGCAACGACGCCCATTCTCGCCCGAGTGGCGAGGCCGAGGAACCGCTCTATGACGTCGACGTCCCGACCCCGACGCACGGTGAGCGGGCACGCACACTGGTGGCCGGCATCGGCACCGGCACGCTGTGCACGATCGCGAAGGAACCGGCCGGATTTCCCTACGGATCGTTCGTCACGTTCGCCATGGACGGGCCGCACCCGGTGTTCTTCATCAGCACGCTCGCGGAGCACACCAAGAACCTTCGGGCCGACGCACGCGCCTCGCTTCTCGTGGCCGAGGGAGGCGAGGTCGACCCGCTGGCCAACGGGCGTGTGACGCTGCTGGGCCACGGCCGCCGTCTCGACGACGGTGCGGAGCGCGACTCGGCGAAGGCGGCCTACCTGGCGGCTCACCCTGGAGCTGAGTACTATATCGACTACTCCGACTTCGCGTTCTGGCGCATCGACGTCGAGTCGGTCCGCTACATCGGCGGCTACGGTCGGATGTCGTGGGTGGAGCTGACGGACTGGCGTGACGGCGAGCCGGACCCGATCGCGCCGCACGCGCGCGGCATCATCGATCACATGAACGCCGACCACGCGGCGGCGATGATCGGCTACTGCCACGCCTTCACGAAGGCCACCGATGCTACCGAGGCGACGATGACGAGCGTGGACCGCTACGGCTTCGAGATGTCGGCGGTGACCGGCCGTGGGCCACGTCCGATTCGCCTGACGTTCTCGGCACCGATCGCCACGCCCGAGGAGGCGCGCCGCGAGATGGTCGAGCTCGTCAAGCGGGCGCGCGCGGCGCTGACCTGATCGAGCAGACGCGTCGTAATGGTCCGGCGCGCCGACTCCACACTCCGGGCCCGAGATTGAGAAGGACGAGCCCGTGCGGTTCAAGCCCGACGCGCGGGCCGGACAAGCGCCCGGCTCACGCCGCTGTCGCCGAGCCCCAGTAGGTGAACGCCGCGATCTTCGGCGTGCTGGGCACGTACATCGTTTCCATGTCCGCGATCTTGAAACCGCCCTGCTCCAGGTAGCTCGGAATCGGTCGATTGAGGTTGCAGCCGCCGGCCATCTTGCCCCAGATCCCGTTGACCCGCTCCTGCCAGACCCGGACCCCCGCGTCGGGCGCCTCACCGTGTTCGCAGAACAGCATCCTACCGCCGGGCTGCAGCACGCGGCGCATCTGGAGAAGTGCGGCGTGCCAGTCGGGAATCGTGCACAGCGTGTAGGTCAAGAGGATCGTGTCGGCGCTGTCGTCGTCGAGCGGAATTTTCTCGCCCGGTAGATCGAGCCACTTCACCTCGAACGGCGCGGCGGCGAGATTCCTCTGCGCCTTGCGACGCATGCCCCGCGACGGCTCGAGGCCCCAGACGAACTCGACCTTGGACGGGTCGTAGAACGGGAGGTTGAGGCCCGAGCCCATCCCGACCTCGAGGATGCGGCCCTCGGCCTGCGGGACAACCTTTTTGCGCTGGTAGCGGATGGGCTTGGCGCCGCAGGCGAGGTTGATCATGTGGGGGAGGATGTGGTCGTCGTAGAAGCTCATTCTTCGCTCCGTCGGGTCACCGGGGCGCGCGGTCTGTCGGGGCGCGCATGTCGAGCATCGACGGATGGGCGGGCTAAGAGAAGGCCCGTGCGAACGGCGGCGGGCTACGACAGTGATTCGAGGCGCGCGCACACGCTGTCGAGCACCTCGTCGTCGACCGCGAAGTGAAAGCGGATCGAGCGCACACCGTCGGGGCGTGCGTAGAAGACGTCGCCCGGTACGCTGTTGATCCCGGCACGCTCGATGAGCGTCATGGCGGCGTCGTACGGGTTCACGTCGCCGAGCACATCACGGTAGCCCGCCAGCACGTAGTAGGCGCCCTGCGGCGGCGCGACGTCGAAGCCCGCGCGGCCGAGCGCTTCGCAGAATCGGTCTCGCTTGCGCTCGTACGCCTCGCGCAGCCGCACGTAGAACGAAGTCTCGAGGTCGTCGAGACCGCGAGCGACCCCGCGCTGCAACGGTCTCGCCGCGCAGACGGCGATCTGATCGAACACGCGACCGGCCAGCTCAACGGCCGCGCGCGGCCCGGCCAGGTAACCGATTCTCCAGCCCGTGATGGAGAAGGTCTTGCTGAAGCTTCCGATGGTGATCGTCCGGTTGGCCAGGCCCTCGATCGTCGCCGGTGAGACGTGCTCGCGGCCGTCGTAACACAGGTACTCGTAGACCTCGTCGGTGAAGACGCTCACGCCGGTGTCGGCGAGCAGCGAGGCGATCGACTCGAGCTCGGTGCGTGTGAAGACCTTGCCCGAGGGGTTAGCGGGTGTGTTGACGATCATCGCGCGGGTCCGCGCGCCGATTCCCGCGCGGAGAGCCGCGACGTCGAGCGCGAGATCGTCTCTGCCGAGCGGCACGGGGACCGGGACCAGCCCGAGCAGCTTCAGGGTCGAGTAGTGATAGGAGTAGAACGGCTCGAACAGCACGACCTCGTCGCCCGGGTCCAGGAGCGCGAGCGCCGCGGCGTACATCGCGCCCGAGGATCCGGACGCGACCATGACCTCATCCTCGTCGACCTTCAGCCCGTTGTCGCGCGCGAGCTTGGCGCGGATCGCTCGCTTGAGATCGGGAAGGCCGGAGTAATGGGTGTAGGTCTGGCGGTCAGCGCCGCGGATCGACTCGACGGCGCCCTCGACCAGCGGCGCGGGTGTCTCGAGGTCACAGACTCCCTGTCCGAGGTTGATGCCGCCCGGCACCCGGGAGATCACCTCGGTGAGCGCGCGGAGCGGGTTGTCGTTGGCAAGGTGGGCCGCGCGCCGGGAGGGCCGCCCGAGATGATCGTGGCTCATGGACCGCGCGCGCGCAGGAGGCCCGGCTCGTTCTTGCCTGCATCCGAGAAGACGGTTTGCCAGCATCGGGTTCCCGCGGTGTCTGTGACCACCAGCTGCAGCGTGAGCGGCAGGTCGGCGGGCGGTCCCGGCGTCGTGAACGCCGCGCCGGTCGCCTTGATCCGGGCGCCGCTCTCGCCGTCGGCGCCCGGCTGCAGACACGCGCGCCGGATGCCCGAGTGACGGCCGGCCGAATCCTTGAAGCGGTAGCTGCCACCGGCCGCGTTCCAGCACGGCTTCGCGCCGCAGGTGCCGCCTGCCGGTAGCTCTGCGTCGGTGAGCGGCTGGGAATTCTCCGAGGCGTCGTAAACGCAGACGCGATAGTCGGTGCTGCCGGCGGTCAGTGCGTCACCTACGTCGGCGAGCGTGGTTGCCTCGCCGTGCTTCCATCGCCACAGGAAGCGATCGCGCGAGTCGGTCGATCGGTCGGTCACGCGCACACGTGACTTTCTCGTCGCCGAGATGAAGCAGTCCACGAGCGGCTCCGGTGCACAGCCCGGTGAAGCATCATTGTCGGCGATCAGGTCGCCGCTGATGATGATCATGTTTCCCGTGTCCTCAGCGCCGGGCGTCGTTCCGTTGCCGAGCATCTCGTTGATGATCAGGTCGACGCGACCGTCCGCGTCGACGTCGCCGGCGGCTGCACTGTAGGCGAGCGTGTCGCCCGCGTCGGTGCCGTCATCGCCGAAGGCGCCGTAGATCTGGACGATCTCGATCTCGGCGGGTGAGGGCAGCGAGCCGGGCGCGAGGTCGATGAGCGCGGGGAAGCCGCCCGATTGCCCGAGAAAGACGTGCAACGTGCCGGCGCTCTGTCGGCCGAGCGGATCGTCGTGCGGTGAGCTGAACGCCAGGTCGTCGATCCCGTCGCCGTCGAAATCGCCGTGCAGCGCCGTGTCGGCCGCGATCTCGCCGGTGCCGCCGCCCAGG
>SPBQ01000130.1 GCA_004525875.1 Myxococcales bacterium | reverse complement strand
GGCGTTCTCCGCGTCCATCGGCTTGCCGATGAAGCAGTTCGCCGCGAGGTCGTCGCGCAGATAGGCCTCGAAGAACGCCAGCAGGCTCGCCTTCGTCAGCTCGATGTGACGGTCGGCCAGCATCGAGGGGAATGGCGGAACACCGTCGGCGCACGGCAACGGGCAGCGTTTCGGGCTCGTGTTGACTCCGAATTCCTTGCCGCCGAACCCCACGAAGCCGTCGGAGTCGATGTTGCCCTCGATGGCCGCGCAACCGATCGCATCGTAGTGGACCTCGGGGTCGAAGAACGGTGCGAATGCGGTGAAGCCGGTGTGCGATCCAACGTCGAGCTCGACGAGATGGCGTCGCCCCTTGCCGCCACGGAACGCGCGCTTGCCGTTGTTCTTGAACGGGACCAGCGCGTCGCTGTTTCCATGCAGGATGAGCCGCGCCGCGGTGGTCGTCTTGAAGAACTTGCCGGTGAACATGCAGGCCGGGCCGGCCATCGCGAGTGCCGCGTCGATACGAGGGTCGCGCAGGCCGCCGTGAAATGTCAGCAGGTGGGTCGTGAGGCCGCCCAGTGACAGACCGCTCGCGCCGATGCGGTCCGCGTCCGCGTCGGGGCCGAACAGCGCCAGGGTCTGGTCGATCACGTAGCTCGCGTCGGCTGGTTGATTGTGGACGTCGGCGACCGTGGCGCCGCCGGGCGCACCGCCGTTGCTGAGCGGATAATCGGCGGCGGCGACGATGAAGCCATGGCTCGCGAGATGCTCCCCGACGTAGAGCTCGCCGACGCGGCTATCGAGGAAACCGTGGCTGTGGACGACGAGCGGGTAGGGGCCGCCCGAGGAATCCACCGGTGTGTCGCGTCCCCCGACGGTGGCGGGGTACCAGACTTCCGTCACCAGGGTGCGATCCGGAGCACCCGGGAACTCCCCGTTGGCGGCGGTCGGCCGGCTGGCGTCGACGAACGTGAACGTGGAGCTTCCGACCGAGAACGGCCCCGGGGACGTGAAATCCGCCGTGGTGCGCACCGGCGCCGCCGAGCACGCGCTCGCGGCGAGTGACTCATCCGGGTGGTGGAGGGGGACCGTGACCGCGGCCACCGCGATCACGCTGAGCAGGGCGACGGTGCGTAGCATGGCTCGAAGGCTACTCGATCCGGGAAGCTCAAGGTAGCGAAGATTTCCACACGGACGCCGGTTGGAACCCGCCTGGCAATCGACTATGTGCAAGCGGGGTGTGGCGGCCCTGCGCGCCGGAGGTGCCCGCGCGCTGCGCACGAGCCGCTCGACCAGGAGGCGATCCTGTTGTTACTCGAGGAAAAGGTAGTCCTCGTCACGGGGGGAGGCATGGGCATCGGCCGCTCGCTTTGCGAGGTGGCCGCGCGCGAAGGCGCCAAGGTGGTCGTCGCGGACTTCAACGTAGATGCCGGTGAGCAGACTCTCGCTATCCTCAACAATGCAGGCGCTGAGGCGATCTTCGTCAGGGCCGACGTGAGCGTCGAGGGCGAGGTGAAGATGGTGATCGCCGCGACGGCGAAACACTTCGGGCGCCTCGACTGCGCGTGCAACAACGCGGCGGTGAGCCACGGCCACGGCCGGCTGCACACGTTCGAACGCGAGGAGTTCGATCGAACATTGCGGTACTGCCTGACGAACACGTTTCTGTGCATGAAGTACGAAATCGATGCGATGCTGCCGCGTGGTGGCGGGTCGATCGTCAATCTCTCGTCGAACGCGTCGCTCACCGGCGATCCTTACAATGCGCCCTACGCGGCGGCCAAGGGCGGCGTCAACGTCCTCACGATGAGCGCCGCGTCCGAGTACGCGACCCAGGGGATCCGGATCAACGCGGTCGCCCCCGGCGTCACGCGAACGCCCGGTGTCGCGGCGTACACGGACGCCCATCCGGAGCTCGCCGAGCGGCTGTCGAACGCGGCGCCGATGAAGCGTCTTGGCGAGCCGGCAGAGATCGCGGAGGTGGCGGTCTTCTTGTGCTCGGATCGCGCGTCGTTCGTTACCGGGCAGGTCGTCTCCGTCGACGGCGGGCTGGCCGTCGGTGGTCGATAGGTGCGGGGGCCGGAGCAGTTCGAACGGGTCCTGAGAGGACTGATCGCGGGCGAGGTGCCCGTGAAGTGCGAGCACAACGAGTTCGTGGGGCACGCCGACGTCCTCGCCAAGCTCCTTGAGGTTGCACCCGACGAGATCCGCGACGATCTAGCGTTTCTTCACGCGATCTTCGACGACGCCGTCCGTGAGAAAGGCGCGGGTGTGCTCGGGATCTTTCCCAGGCTCCAGGATCCCGGGCTCGCGGTCGTCGAAGGCCGCATCGCCGACTACATCGCCGACCACTGCGGGATCCGTTACGGCGACGGGTACTACAACGCCGGTCGCGTCGTTCGTGCGCTCGACTGGCCGGCCTGGCCCGGCGTGGGCAGCCCGCTCACGAACAACCGTTTCCCGTACCTCATAGACACCTCCGCCTCGAACTACTTCAGCACCCGGTTCTGGAACGGCGTGCAGGCGCCGACGGGCTTTCTCGCGATCCCGAAGGGGGGGAAGGCCGTGCTCCACGGTGAGTACCCGCACGCTCGCTACTTCGCGCTCCACCCATCCGACATCGACACGAACACCTTCGACACACTGCTCGACGTCGAGCTCGAGCCGGACGAGGGGTGCATGAACCCCTTCCGTGCGGCGGTCCCGGAGGGCAAGGGCCGGCGCTTCACCGCACGGATCACGTTCGAAGCCGAGCCGAAGGACCCCGACGATCGCGAGCCGAACACGTGTTACGCTGCCGCCACACGCCACGGAGAGCCGAACGCGGCGGTGTTCATGATCTACCGGACGACAGGCTCCGAGCTCGGCGCTCTGCCGCCCAACAATGCCGGTGTGCGACTTCCGTCGATCATGATCTACGACGCTGAAGGCAATGTGACCGAGCACTACGAAGAGATCGATCCGTACGCCAGCGGTGCCGCGCCGCCGGTGGAGACCACCCACTTCGCCTCGCTTCCCATCCCGGATCACCGTGCGCTCGTGTGGCCGGAGAAGTTCGTGACCAAGTCGAACTGGGGGCTCGACTACGATCTGCTGGCGAGCGACGACATTCTGTACCTCGTCACGCCGTATACCGATCGGCTCGGAGAGGTTTTCGTCGTGCGAGGCAAGGCGTTGAGCACGCCGGACACACCGCGCGAGCCTGTCCACGCGCCGGGCAAGGACGTCCGTGGCTGGACAGTGACCGTGTACAATTTCTGGGCCGGCGTCTGCAACAGCGCGCTGGTCGACAATCAGATCCCGCGCGACGCCGAGGGCTGCTACACGCTGGTCGTCTCGACGGCCGAGAACCGCCCCGCCAATGCCACGACCGACGACGGTGTCGCCTGGTTCGACTGGGGGCCCTATATCGACGGACAGCTCACGTTCCGGCTGCTTCTACGGCGCAATCCGAAGCTGGTCGCATTGCGAGAGGCCGTAGACAGCGGGCAGGCGACCGCGGATATCGCGCCCTACGTTCCACGCGCGACGCATTGCTCGCGAGAGACGTTCGAGAACGGCGGCTGGCAGGGCGCGTTCGAAGCGAGGGCCGGGGGCTGAGCGGCGTCGCCGGCGCGCGGTAGGGCAGGGCGGAGCCCCGACACTCCGGCCGGGAATGCCGTCAGGCTCCGCGCCTCGAATCCCGTGGTATAAGAGGGCTCCGGCCCTCATAGTTTACATTTCGCTCGATATCGGTCACTGAGACGCCGCTTGATACCGCCCTCGAACTTCCTATGGACAGCGAGGCGACACGACAGGAAAGGAGCATTCTGACTCGGTACTACTGGGTCACCTGAGTCAGCGTAGATGAGTAGACGCTTAGTCATTGTAGAGAGCCCGACGAAGGCAAAGACCATCGGCAAGTATCTGGGGCCGGAATATCGGGTCGAGGCCAGCGTGGGGCACATCCGTGATCTCGCCACCAAGGCCGGCGATCACGACAAGTTGGTGCCCGGTGTCGAGATCGAAGACGGTTTCAGGCCGCGTTACGAAAAGATTCCGCGTGCGGCGAAGCAGATCGCCACGCTCAAGAAGCTTGCGAAAGAAGCCGAGGACATCTACTTCGCCACCGACCTGGATCGCGAAGGCGAAGCGATCGCGTGGCACCTCGCCGAAACCCTCGGTATCCCAACGGCAGAGGCCAAGCGCGTGGTCTTCAATCAAGTCACGGCCGCAGCGTTGGCCGAGGCGTTCGAGCATCCGCGCGCGATTGATCAGAACCGGGTAGACGCACAGCAAGCGCGACGCATTCTCGACCGTATCGTCGGCTACCGCCTCTCGCCGCTCCTGTGGGCTCGCGTAGGCGGCGGACTTTCCGCCGGTCGCGTGCAGTCGGTGGCGACTCGCTTGGTTGTCGAGCGTGAACGCGAGATCGAGGAGTTCGAGCCGTCGGAGTCCTGGCGCATTGCCGGCCTCATGGCGATCGATGCGGGTGCGGCGGTGAAGATTGGTGATGATTGGCGTGCCTTCGTCGGGGCGGATCCCGAAGGGAGCGCGGAGAAGCGCACCGTCGACGAGCGCAACGCGTGGATGAGCGAGCAGGTTTCATTTCAGGCTGATCTTAAGAAATTCGACGGCAAAAAGTTCGAGCCCGACAACCATGAGGATGCACTCGCCGTTGCCGAGGCGATGGGATTCGAGCTGTGGGATACGAAAACCGTCGAAGATCTCAAGGCCAAAGGCCTTGCCAAGAACAAATGCTTCTATGCGGGCGGTGTCTCGACGAACGCGCCCGAGTACCGGATCTCCACGATCACCACGAATTCCACGAAACAATCTCCCGATGCTCCGTTCATCACGTCGACGTTACAGAGGGCCGCCGCCAATCGGTTCGGATTCGATCTGCGGCGTAGCATGCGTGTGGCGCAGCAACTCTACGAGGGTGTCGACCTTGGCGGAACTCGGGGTCTGACGGGCCTGATCACCTACATGCGTACGGATTCCCGGCATCTGGCGCCCGAAGCGGTGGAAGGTGCCCGTGCCTATATAAGGAAGACCTGTGGAGCGGAATACTTGCCCGCGCAGGCCCTGGACTACGCCGGCAAGAATACCAACGCTCAAGAGGCGCACGAAGCGATCCGGCCCGCTGACGTGACCATCACGCCCGAGCAGATTCGTCCGCGCCTGAGCCCGGATCAGCAGAAGATCTACACACTCGTTTGGCGTCAGTTCGTGGCCTGCCAGATGTCTCCTGCCGAGTGGGAAGCGACCAAGCTGACGATCGAAGCCAAGACGCCCGAGGGCGATGCCGTACTGGAGGCGTCGGGGCGCCGGCTGGTCTTCGACGGGTTCTTGAAGATTCGCGGTCGAGCCTCCGGCGGTGACGTCGTTCTGCCGGCGCTTGCGCAAGGTCAGCAGCTCGGTCTCGCGCATCTTTCGCCGACGCAGCATTTCGAGTCCCCGCCACCGAGGTACAACGAAGCCTCCTTGCAAAAAGTACTCGAGGAAAAAGGCATCGGGCGGCCTTCGACGTACGCGTCGATCATTTCGACGATCCAAGATCGAAAGTACGTTGAGCCGTTGATGCTCGGAGACCGGCGGTTGCGTGCGACCGATCTCGGCAAGGTTGTCACCGACAAGCTCGTAGAGTCCTTCTCGCGGGTGCTCGATGTCAACTACACGAGCGAGATGGAAAGCGAGCTGGATCAGGTCGAGCAGGGGTCGAAGGACTGGCAAGAGATGCTCGAGCACTTTTACCGGCCATTCGCGAAGATATCGAGCGCGCTCACGAAACGATGACGCACGCGCGCGCAGAGATGCAGCCCGCACCGGGCCACAAATGCCCGCAATGCGGTTCCGATTGTTGCTATCGGTTCGGCAAGAACGGCCGCTTCTTGAGCTGCACCGGCTACGATGTTCCGCCCGCGGCTGTAGAACCGGAGGGTCACGACGGCGTCTACCTGCTTTACAAAGCCAAGGGCAAGGCGCGGCCGAAGATCATTCCGAAAGACGGGGCCGACAAGCTCGGATGGAAGTCGCTCACCAAGAAGGACCAGGCAGCGTTCCAGCAGTTGAGCGACGCGATGCCGGAGCGGTGCAAATACGCGGCGCCGATCGATGCCGAGGGCGATCCGATCCTCCCCAAGGTCACCGACATCGTCTGTCCCATCGACGGGGAGCAGATGCAGCTTCGTACCGGCCGCTTCGGCCCGTTCCTCTCCTCTCCGAACTATCCGGACGTGAAGTTCGTGCTGAACCTGGACCCCAGGAAGGGGTTCATCAAGCTGCCGAAGACGCCGCCGATTCCGTTGGAGAAGCAGGAATGCCCGAAGTGCAAAGCGCCCTTGTATCTTCGTGACGGGAAGCGTGGATTGTGGCTCGGCTGTTCGACGTTTCCGAAGTGCCGCGCGAGGCCCTCGATGAAGGACTTTGACCCGAAGCGCAAGGAGGCGCTGCAGAAGGCCTGGGACAAGCACCAGGCCGACAATCCGGCTCCCGAGATTCGTACGCGGGACGGCAGGCTTCTGACCGATGAGGACAAGTACGTCCCCCAGATCATAGGCGAGGTCGAGCAAGGCGGCTGATCACGCCCCCGCTTCCCAGCCTCCGCGGCTGAACTGCCGGCCCGCTCGCGCGACGTGCACCCGGCTCGCGCTGGC
>SPBQ01000198.1 GCA_004525875.1 Myxococcales bacterium | reverse complement strand
GATCTCACCGCCGTGGCGACCGAGATAGCTACGGACGATCGCCAGGCCCAGCCCGGTACCGTCGCTGTCGGCCGCGGTCGTGAAGAACGGCGTGAAGATCTCGTCCGCGATCTCATCGGCGATGCCGGGGCCGTCGTCGCTCACGCGAACCTCGATCCGCTCGCCCGACAGGGCCAGGGCGCGGACCACCACCCGCGAGGCCCGGTGCCGCAGACTGTTGTCGAGCAAATTCGCGACGATCGTGTCGGCGATCGCGCTCTTCATCGAGATGCCGGCATCGAGCGCATCTCCCTCCACGTCCACGCGCAGCCCGCGGCCCGCGTAACGTTCGCGGATCTCGTCGAGCAGCTCGCCCAGAACGAAGCGCTGCTGCTCGGGGACCACGATATCGGCACGGGCGAGCTCGAGCATGTCTGCGGTGAGCCGCTCGAGCCGGTCGGTCGCGCCCGCGATGTTGGCGAGGAAGTTACTGTGCTCTTCGGCGCTCATCGTCGCGCCGTAGTCGCCGAGCAACTCGACCGCGCCGCGAATCCCCGTGAGCGGCGTCTTGAACTCGTGCGAGACGTTACGGGCGAACTCGCGAATGTAGCCGTCACGGCGGCCGAGCGTCTCGGCCGTCCGCGCCAGCGCATCCGACAGCTGTCGGATCTCGGCCGTGACCGGGCTGCTGACGGGGCGCGTTCCCCGTGCGTCTCCCCGTTCCACGAGCCGCGATTGCCGGACCAGTGCGCTCACCGGCCCGGTCACCGCTACGGACACGAGCCACGCCAGGAAGACGGCGGCGAGCAGAGCCAGCGCGGCCGAGGCCAGTACGCGGCCACGCCGGTCGTAGAGCGCCTTCATCACGTTGCGCGGCGTGCGGCCGAGCACGACGGCGCCCACGACGCGATCGCGAATGATCAGCGGGTAACCGACGTAGACGGTCCGCTCACCGGCCCGCGCCACCGTCGTCAGGCTCTTGCGCCACAGCCCTCCCGGCAACGGCTGCTCGGTGCGTGCACGCAGCACGCTCGCAGGCCGCCCGGAAAGTGCCGACTCGACCTCCGGCATGCCGTGGGCGAACACGCCGCGTCGTTCGTTGGTGGCGGCCACGACCCGACCCCACTGATCGAGGACCCTGGCGCTCGCCAAGGTCCGGAGCTGGGCCCTGCGCAGCAGGGGCTCGACCCGCAGCCCAGCCGCTTCTATCAGAAGATCTACCGGCTGCTCACCGACCGGCTCCGGATAGCGGGGTACACCGAGCAGCGGCTGGCGGGTCGGATCGATCGTGAGCGGAACCGGATTGAACTCGCCGCCGCCGGTCGAGAACTCCGCGGGCGCTTTCCGGTACCCCTGGGATGCGGCCCACCTCCGCCACCGGATCTGCTTGCCGAGCTCCGCCTGCCGCACACGCTCGTCGGCCAGCGCCATGACGACCGCCGCCTCGATGAACGCCGCCTGCGCGTAGAGCTCCGCCTCGGTCTGTCGCGCGAGCTCGGTCTCGAACACGCGGTAGATCACCATGACCGGCAGCAGCAGGATCACGACCGCCAGCACTGCGAGAACGGTGCGCAGCCGCGGCTGCCGGCCACCGCGCGTCACAGGCAGCTGCCCAGCCTGTAGCCGACCCCGGCGACGGTCTCGAGGACCGTGTCTGCGCCCGCCGCGCGGAACTTCTTGCGCAGGTTGCGCAGATGACTGTCGATCGTGCGATCGCTCACGACCGCATCGCCGAGCGCGTCCATGAGCTGGTCGCGCGTGAGCACGTGACCGGGCCGGCGCAGCAGCGCGCACAGTAGCTTGAACTCGCTGGCGGTGAGCGCGACGTCGGAATCGTCCCACGAGACGCGGTGTGCGGGCGCGTCGAGCGCGAGGCGCTCGTGCTCGAAGCGGGCACCGGCCGCTTCGGCGTCGCGCCCGGCCGGTGCCGGCGTCCGATCGCCGCTGCGTCGCAGGATCGCACGCACGCGGGCGACGAGTTCGCGGGGGCTGAACGGCTTGGTCAGGTAGTCATCGGCGCCGAGCTCGAGCCCGACGATGCGGTCGGTCTCCTCGACCAGCGCCGACAGGAACAGTACGGGAACCTCGCTGCGCCGGCGCAGCTGCCGGCACACCTCGAGACCATCGGGCCCGGGCGGCATCGACACGTCGAGAATGACCAGATCGTGTCGATTGCCATCGAACAACCGCAGGGCCTCCTCTCCACCCGTGGCGAGATCGCAGCCGAAACCGTTCTGCTCGAGCGCGAACGCTACCGTCTCACGAATCGTGCGGTCGTCATCGACGGTGAGGATCGTGCGCCCCGACATTCTCGACCTTCGAAGATAGGGGCGCGGCGGCACCGATCAAACGCCGCCCTACCCGCCCCGGGCACGGCCGGCGGACCCGTCATCGCGTCAGCGGCGCGAACGCATCGCGCCGGCGTCGCGCTCCTCGATCATGGCGGCGACTTGATCGTCGTCATAGCCGAGCTCGGCAAGCAGCTCGACGGTGTGTTGCCCGTGCACGGGCGGGCTGCGTCGCACCGCCGCAGGCGAGCCGCTGAGCTTGATCGGGCAGCCCGTAACCTCGAGCGAACCGAGGATGGCGTGGTCGGTCGCAGCGATCATGCCGTTGTGACGCACCTGCGGATCGTCGGCGACCTCCTGGATCTCCTTGATCGGCGCGGTCAGCACGTCGGCGGCCACGAGCCGTTCGACCAGGTCCTCGCGCACGAAGCGGCGAGTGGCCTCCGAGACCACACCGTCGAGCTCATCCTGGTTGGCGAGCCGATCGGCGATGGTCCGGAAGCGCGGGTCCTCTGCCCAGCCGGCCTCGAAAGCGCCGGCGAGATTGCGAAAGAACTTGTCCGACGGACACGTGATGACAACGCTCTTGCCATCCTTCGTCGGGTAGACGCCGGACGGTGCGAAGTACTGGCTGCGATTGCCCGTCTTCGGGGTGACCTCTTCCTTGAGGAACCACGCACCGATGCCGCTGCACTGCGCGTGCACCAGCGCGTCGAGCAGGCACACGTCGAGGCGCTGGCCCTGGCCGGTCCTCTCGCGGTGAAAGAGCGCCGCCAGCACGCCGGAGCAGACCAGCTCGGAGGTCATCGTGTCGATCAGCGGAACCGTGACGCGAACCGGCTTGTCGCCCGGATGGCCGTTGAGCGAGAGGAGTCCCGCGTACCCCTGCGCCAGGAAATCGATACCGGGACGGCCGGCGTACGGGCCGTCGGGGCCGAAGGCGGTCACGCAGGCCCAGATGATGTCCGCGCGGTGCGCTCGCACCTGCTCGTAGCTCTGACCGAGCTTCGAAAGCGACGGCTCGCGGACGTTCGTAACAAGGACGTCCGTGGTCGCGAGCAAGCGCGCGAACGCCTGCTGTGCCGGTTCGCGACGCAGGTCGAGGACGAGGCTGCGCTTGTTACGGTTGATGCTCAAGAACGGCGAGCGCTCTCCCGCGCGCTCGGGACCGAGATGACGGCTGTCGTCACCATAGTGCGACTCGACCTTGATCACGTCCGCGCCCAGGTCGCCGAGCAAGGTCGCGGCGTAGGGCCCGGCCAGCATGGTGGCCATGTCGAGGACGCGGATGCCCTCCAGCGGGCCCTTGGCAGTGGTCATGAAGCCTCCGTTCGAGAATCAGAGAATCGCGCCGGTCGACTTGAACTCGGCGATGCGGTCCCAGTCGTAGCCCAGCGTGTCGAACAGGATGAGCTCGGTGTCCTGACCGAGCTCGGGGCCAAGCGTATCGACACGGCCCGGCGTCTTGGCGAAGGACACCGGTAGCCCGCGGACGCTGACCTCACGATTCACCTGCGAGCAGTGGGCCTTCACGAAGTAGTCGTTGGCCCAGGCCTGCTCGTCCTCACTGAGATCCTTGAGCGTGCCGACGGCAGAGGCCGTGACACCGTGCTCGGCGAACGCCTCGATCCAGTGCTGCTTGGGCCGTGCGGCGAACCGAGCATCAAGCTCGGAGATCAGGGCGGTGGCGTTCTTCATCCGTCCGCGCATGGTCGTGAACCGCTCGTCGTTCGCAAGCGCTGCGTCGCCGTGTGCCTTGCACAGCGCGGCGTAGGCCGCGTCGCGGTTCGGCATTGCTAGAAAGAGCCATCCGTCGCTGGCTGCGTAGGTGTTGGTCAGTGGGTTCTCGGCGTCCTTGCGCGAAACCTGGCGTGAGTAGCGGTCGCGCCGTGTGGCCAGGTAGCCGAGGAAGGAAGGCGCCGCCATGAAGAGCTGAGCCCCGTACAGCGACGCATCGAGGAACTGCCCACGGCCCGTCCTCTCGCGCGCGTTGAGCGCGAGCATGATCCCGAACGCCGCCATCAGGCCGCCCATCGCATCGCCCGAGCCCATGCCCAGATACACCGGCGGCTGGCCGGGCTCACCCTGGCGGGCCATCAGGCCGATCAACGCCTGTACCGTCATATCGAACGACGGCTTGGTGATCGTACCCTTGGGGCCGTAACCACTCCCCATCGCGTAGACCAGACGCGGGTTGATGCCCGCGAGTCGCTCGTAGCCGACGTCCCACTTCTCGAGCGCCTTGGCGCTCAAGTTGGTGAGGAACACGTCGGAGGTCTCGACGAGCTTGTGCATGATCTCGCGCCCCTGCGGCTTGTTGAGGTCGACGGCCATGCTCTTCTTGTTGCGGTTGATGACGAGGAAGTACTGGTTCCAGTCACCGACCGGCAGCGCCTTGATGCTGCTGATGCCACGGGCGAGATCCCCGCCCTTGGGGTTCTCGAAGTGGATCACCTCGGCGCCGAGGTCGGCCAGGTGCTGGCCTGCCACAGGGCCCTGGAACCACATCGTGAGGTCGATGACGCGGAGGCCTTCGAGCGGTCTTGCAGATGGTTCAGTCATCGTCCGATCAGCACCGGGTCCGTCAGGCGAGCACCTTGCGACTTCGCAGGCTCGCGATCTCGTCGTCTCGGAGCCCGGCGAGCTCGCGCAGGACCTCGTTCGTGTCCTGCCCGACCTCCGGCGCCGCGCGCCGTAGCTCGGCCGGTGTGTCGGTCATGTAGAGCGGGAACCCGAGCGTGCGCACGTTGCCGACGCCCGGCACCTCGGTGTCGAGGATGTAGCGATTGTTGCGGGCCGCATCGTCGTCGGCCGGGTACGAGTAGTCCTCGATCACGTCGGCCGACATCTGTCGCGAGGTGAACTCCGTGCGCCAGTGGTCGGCGGG
>SPBQ01000413.1 GCA_004525875.1 Myxococcales bacterium | reverse complement strand
GCCTACCTGCACGACCTCGCGAACACGACGGGGAGAGTAATCGCTCTCGCGCTCGAACCAGAACCCTGTTGCCGGCTGGAGACCACTGGTGAGGCGATCGCGTTCTTCGAGTCCTGGCTTCTCAGTGAACGCGCAAGGGGCCGTCTGGCCGACCTGGCGGGCGTCGAAGCGGCTACGGCCGAACGCATCCTGCGCCGCCACGTCGGCGTGTGCCTCGATGCGTGCCACGCGGCGGTGGAGTTCGAGGACGCCGCACAGTCGCTCGCATCGCTGCGGCGCGCGGGCCTACGCGTCGTGAAGGCGCAGCTGAGCACGGGCCTGGCCATGACCGACGTCGACGAGAGGAAGCGCGAGCAACTCACCGCGTTCGCCGACGGCGTCTATCTCCATCAGGTCGTGGAGCGCGAGAGCGGGACGCTCAAGCGCTATCTCGACCTGCCCGAGGCGATCGAGGCCGCCGGCTCGAGACCGCTCGCTCCGCAGGAGTGGCGCGTGCACTTCCACGTCCCGCTGTTTCTCCGCAACCTCGGCAGCTTCGAGAACACGCAACCGCAGCTCGCCAGCCTGCTCGATGAGTGGAAGGTCGAGCCGTTCACCGACCACCTCGAGGTGGAGACGTACAGCTGGGATGTGCTGCCGGCCGAGTTCCGTGGCGAGGACGTAGTCGAAGCGGTGGCCCGTGAGCTGCGCTGGGTGGTGGAGCACCTGAGCACATGAAGCCGGCCGTCGCGCTGCGGCTCGGCCGCGTGTCCAATCTTCCCACCGTGTGGACGCATACGTTGGCCGGAGCCCTGCTCGCCGGCGTCGGAACCTCGGGCGTAAGCCCCGGCGCAGAGGCGATGCCAGCGCTCTTGCTGTGCATGCTTGCGATGTCGGCCTTCTACGTCGGTGGCATGTACCTGAACGACGCGTTCGACCGAGAAGTCGACGCCGTCGAACGCCCCGAGAGACCGATTCCCTCGGGCGCGATCGGACCGACCACCGTCTTCGTCGTTGGATTTGGCCTGCTGGCGCTGGGCCTGGGGCTCCTCGCCGCGTCGGTCGATCTCGCCGCCAACTCGCGCGCCGGCAGCGCACTCTCATCCGGCCTACTGCTGTGCGCGGCCATCGTCTACTACGACTCCCACCACAAGGGCGATCGAATGGCCCCGATGGTAATGGCCCTGTGTCGCGCTCTGATCTACGTGACATCGGCGCTGACTCTGACGGGGACCGCGAGCGAGGCGGTCTACGGAGCCGCCGCTGCCTGCTTCTGTTACACCTCCGGGCTCACCTACGTGGCGTCGCGGGAGAACCTGCGCGACATCGGCAACCTCTGGCCGCTGGCCGTGCTGGCTCTACCCGTTCTCTACGGAATCCCGTGGGCGACCACCGGCGTCTCGCCGGCCGCAGCGCTGGCGGCACTTGCGGCATGGATAGTCTACGCGCTGAGCTTCGCGATTCGATCGGAGAGACGCTTCGTGCCGGGCGCCGTCGTCAGGCTGATCGCCGGGATGTCCCTGCTCGACGCGATGCTACTGACCGGCAATGGATTCACGGAGGCCGCCGTCGCGGCGGCCTGCATGCTGCCCCTAACCCGCCTGCTTCAGCGGTTCGTGCCCGGAACCTGATTCGATGAACACGTGGTCGAGGACGAGCCGCTTGACGTCGACGGCCTCGACCACTCGCTCCGGCACCAGCTCGGGCTGCGAGCTGATGAACAGCGGCCCGTCATCGGCCGAGTCGGTGACACGCCCGTGCGAGCCGCGCACGAGATTCGCATCGAGCGGGATCACGTCCATGAGCATGCGGAAGCCGGCAGCCTTCTTCAGCAGGCGCCAGCCCACCTGCAAGGACGGCAGCGAAAGGTCCGGATCGAGGAACAGCTCGACCGGGTCGTAGCCCGGCTTGCGGTGGATATCGACGGTGCGCGCGAAGTCCGGAGCACGCTCGTCGTCGAGCCAGTAGTAGTAGGTGAACCAGCGGTCCGCGCGGCTGATCGCGACCAGCTCGCCGGAGCGCGGATGGTCGAGCCCGTACTGCCTCTTTCCGTCGTCGTCTAGCACGACCTCTACGCCGGCCAGCCGTTCGATGAGGTGCTTGACCTCGGGAATCCGTTCGCGATCGGCGACGTAGACGTGAGCCAGCTGGTGATCGACTACGGCGAAGGCGGCCGAGGCACCTGGATCGAGCAACTCACGGCCGAGTTCCTCCCGGACGCTGAGCAGGCCGGCATCGCGCAGGACGTGGTTGATATTGACCGCGCCGGCGACGTCGGTGATTCCGTACTCCGAGAGAACCACTACGCGCGTGCCGTCACGCTCGGCGCGCTCGATGATCGGCCCGCACGCCTCGTCAACGGCTCTCACATCGGCGGCGATCGACGGATCGTTCGGCCCCAGTCGCTGCAGATTATAGTCGAGGTGCGGAAGGTAGACGAGCGTCAACGTCGGACGGCGCGTCTCGTAGACGTGCAACGCCGCATCGGCGATCCAGCGACTCGATGTGATGTCGGCCGTCGGTCCCCAGAAGTTGAACAGCGGGAACATCCCAAACTTGTCGTTGAGCTCCTCGCGGAGCTCGGCGGGCTGCGTGTAGATGTCGGGCAGCTTACGCCCGTCGGCCGGGTACATGGGGCGCGGCGTTATCGTCCAGTCCGCGCTCGAGTGCATGTTGAACCACCAGAACAGCTTCGCGCACGTGAAGTTCGGATCGCGCTGGCGCGCGGCCTCCCAGATCTTCTCCCCGCCCACCAGCCGATTCGACTGTCGCCACAACCAGATCTCGGACAGATCGCGAAAGTACCATCCGTTGGCCACGCAACCGTGGTCGCGGGGCAACGCACCGGTGAGGAAAGTCGACTGCACGGTCGACGTCACCGCGGGCGTAACCGTGCGAAGCGGCCGCATCGCGCCTCGGTCCGCGACCCGAGAGATGTTCGGGGTGTCGTCACCGAGCATGGCTGGCGTCAGTCCGACGACGTTCAGAACAATCGTACGTTTCATGGCTTCATTATCGAGTAGCGAGCGGCCCGACCTTCGGCTGTCCTTGCTTGCGCCCGGCTTCGCGGCTTCGCCGGTCAGCTGTCGACGCGCGGGGTCTGGCCGCGAAGCACCGAGTTCCCCTCCCATAGCCGGTTCTGGTCGACGTTGGCCGGGTGCTCGAACATCTGCTCCGAGATCCGGCCGCTCAGGCTGAAGAACTCGAGCGGATTGTTCCAGACGATCGTCTCTATCACGTCCTGCGCGATGCCGGCATCGCGCAGG
>SPBQ01000170.1 GCA_004525875.1 Myxococcales bacterium | reverse complement strand
GCCGTTCTCGATATCATCAGCCGCGGTCGCGTGAGCTACGTGCTCGGCATCGGGTCGCGACCGGCCGAGCAAGGCGTACTCCACCGGTCGCGCAAGGCGAGGGGCAACAGACTCGAAGAGATCGTCGCGATCCTGCGCAGCGCATGGACTGGCGAGCCGTTCGCGGTGGACGGTCACCCGGCCCACGTGACGCCCCGCCCCTACAGCGAGGACGGGCCCGTGATGCTCATGGGCGGCCGCGCCGCCACGCTCGACATTGGCCTGTTCGCCCAGGGCGGAGGCCCGGAGCTCGAGGCGTTTTATCGAGCGGAATGTGCGCGATTCAAACGTGAGCCGCGTGACTGCATGATTCCTCCGGAAGGCATCATCACGTCGGCGTTCGTCGCCGAGGATCCCGACCGCGCGTGGCGCGAGATGGGCGAGCACTTGCTTCATGACTCGATGATGTACTCGTCGTGGTGGAAGGAGTCTGACCTCGCTTCGGTATCGCGGAGTGACGCCGCGACGGTCGACGAGCTGCGCTCCCAGGGCGGCCCTTACGAAATCCTCACGCCCGAGGAGGCGGTCGAGTACATCGCCCAGAACTTCGTATTGCCCATGCAGCCTCTGTGCGGCGGAATGCCGCCGCAGCTTGCCTGGCGCAGCCTTGAGCTGCTGGCCGAGCGCGTGTTGCCGGCCCTCGCGCAGCAGGGCGGGGGCCCGTGACGATGACCGACACCCCGGTCGAGTACGATCCGTACTCCTACGAGATCGACGCCGACCCGTACCCCATCTACCGCCGCCTGCGCGACGCAGCGCCCGCATACCACAACGAACGGCTCGATTTCTGGGCGCTGTCACGCTTCGACGACGTCGAGCAAGCGTCGATGGACTATCGCACGTTCACCTCGGCCAAGGGCACGGTGCTCGAGCTGATGGATACGAAGATGACGGGAGAGATCATCATCTTCATGGATCCTCCTGCACAGACGCGTCTGCGCAATCTCGTCAGCAAGGCCTTCACACCGCGCCGGATAGCGGAGCTCGAGCCCGAGGTGCGTCGCATCGCGGTCGAGCATCTCGAGCCACTGGCGGCCGCGGGCTCGGGCGACGCCGTCAAGGATTTTACGACCCGGCTGCCGATGGACGTAATCAGCGCGCTTCTCGGTCTCCCCGACGGCGATCGCGACGACGTGCGCGAGTGGTCCAACGCGACCTTGCATCGCGAGCCCGGTCGTCCCGAGCCGCCCGCGAGCGCGCTCGACGCTCACGCACGGATGTGGGCGTACTTCGCGGAACAGGTCGCCGACCGTCGACGCTCACCACGCGACGACCTCATCTCGGCACTGTGTACGACCCAGCTCGACGACGAACGGATTCTCACGTTCGCGCTGCTACTTGCCGCGGCCGGCAACGAGACAGTGACGAAGTTGCTCGCATCGGTTGTCTACTGGCTGTGGCGCTATCCGGATCAGCGTCGGATACTGATCGATGATCCCTCGATGATCCCGGCCGCGGTCGAGGAGATGTTGCGGTTCGATCCACCGTCGCACTACCAGGGGCGAGTGCTTACACGCGAGGTGTCGATGCACGGGGTGACGATGCCCGCTGGCGCCAAGGTCGCGCTCATCACCGGCTCCACGGGCCGCGACGAGCGCCGCTTCCCTGACCCCGACCGCTTCGACGTGCGCCGCCGCTTCGATCACCACCTCGCGTTCGGTCACGGCTGGCACATCTGTCTCGGTGCATCGCTGGCGCGGCTCGAGTCGCGCGTCGCGCTCGAGGAGTTCCTGCGCCGGTTCCCCGACTACGAGGTCGACGAGGCCGGCATCGAGAGGTTCCACTCGAGCAACGTCCGCGGATTTTCCGGTCTGCCGATCAGCCGAGCGTGACCCGGCGCCTCTCGGGGCCCGCCGGTGCGATTCGTGCCCGGCAGCCTGGCACCATCGTTCATCAGCAAGCGAGATCTGTAGCTACTGATCCCTGCCTCTGGGCGGCGCATGCACGTGCGCTGCACGACATCGAGCACAAACCCGTGTCAGCCAGGTGCATGAGCCTCATGGACATCTTTTGACAAAGCGTCCGCTCGGACTTGCTAGACTGGAAGTGGCGGCTCGCAGGGCATGCCCGTTATTCGCACATGTGGCGCGTTCTCGCGATAGCTGCTCGTCGCGCGGTTTGGCTCGGCCGCCACTCGACGGCGGCGGGCCTCGTACTGCTGTCGATCGGTGGTTTGCTGCACGGCTGCACCGTGTATCAGCCGAGGTCACTCGATGCGGCCGATGTCGCGACTCGCTTCGAGGCTCGCTCGCTCGAAGATGTGGACCTCGGTTCGTTTCTCGAAGACTGCGGCATCGGTGGCGAGTGGCCGAGGCGTTCGTGGGAGTTCGAATCCCTCACGCTTGCGGCCTTCTATTTCTCGCGCGAGCTGGACGTGTCTCGTTCGCGGTGGGGCACGACTCAGGCCGCCCTGCGAACCGCTGGGCAACGTCCGAACCCCAGTCTCAACGTCGCTCCTCAGTATGACGTCACGACGAGTGTGCCTTCACCGTGGATCGTGGCGGTGAGCATCGATATCCCGATCGAGACCGCCGGCAAACGCGGTTATCGCATCGCGCGCGCACAGCATCTCTCGGATGCAGCTCGGCTGGACATCGCAGCGACAGCGTGGCGAGTGCGGGCGCGATTGCGCGACGCGCTGGTGGATCTGTTCGCGGCCACCGAACAGGAACGCCTTCTGGCGAGCCAGCAGGCCGCACAGACGGAGAATGTGCGCGTGCTCGAAGGACAGCTCGCCGCCGGCGCAGTCTCGCCGGCCGAGGTCGCGCGCGAGCGCATCCTCCTCGACCGGGTGCTGCTCGCCGCGCAAGACGCGAAGCGGCAGCGTCTCGAGAGCCGCGTGGCCGTCGCTCAAGCCATGGGTCTCTCAACTCGGGCGCTCGAGGGGGTGGATATATCGTTCACGGGGCTCGACAGCGTGCCGCCGAGCCTGGATCCCCGTGCCGCCCGGCGATGCGCCCTGCGTAACCGAGCCGACATCCTTGCCGCACTGTCCCGATACGCCGCCAGCGAGTCCGCGCTTCGTCTGGAGATCGCCAAGCAGTATCCCGACGTCCACTTCAGCCCCGGATACGAGTTCGACCAGGGCGACGACAAGTGGGGCGTGGGACTGACGCTCGATCTGCCGCTGTTGAACCAGAATCAAGGGCCGATCGCCGAAGCCGAAGCCCGTCGGGCAGAGAGCGCCGCGGACTTCAATTCGCTGCAGGCGAGCGTGCTGGCCGATATCGACCGTGGCCTGGCGGGCTACGGCGCGGCTCGAGAAAAGGTCGCCACCGCCGAAGCGTTGCTGGCACGTCTCGACAAGCAGGCTCGGCGGCTCAGCGGCCGCTACGAAGCGGGCGATATCACACGTAGCGAGCTCATCGGTGCTCAGGTGGAGCTGGCCGCAGTGCGCCTGGCTCGCGCCGATTCCGTCGCAGCAGCGCAACGGTCGCTCGGCCGACTCGAAGAGGCGCTCCAGAGCCCGGTACTGTTACCGACCGATCCGGACCTGTTCGTGCAGCACCCAAGAAATCGTCGGGCGGGCGATCAGCCATGAACACACGATCACATCCGTGCGTCTGCATCGCGGTCGTCGCGACCGTGGTCTTCGGTGGCTGCGGCGGCGCCGGGCCGGACGCCGAGGAAGCTGGTCCCAGCGAGGTCGCCGTGCAGGTCGCGAGTGTGGAGCGTGTCACGTTGCGCGCCCGCGTAGAGGCGTACGGCACGGTCGAGCCCGGGCTGGCGAGTGGCGACCATCCGGCCGGTGCCGCGCGGCTCGCCGCTCCGGCTCCGGGCATCGTCATGGCCGTGCCGGTCAGCGAGGGCCAGCGTATCCAGGCCGGAACGGTCGTCGTGATGCTCGACGACCGCGTCGCCCTCGCTCGGCTCGACAAGGCACGCCATGCGCTCGAATTCGCCGAGCAACGAGTGGCGCGTGAGCACGCGCTGGAGGCCGTCGAGGGAACCTCGCAGAAGGCGATTCAGGAAGCGGCCCAGCAGCTCGCCGCGGCCAGAGCCGACGTCGCCGCGGCACAAGGTGAGCTTGCGCTCGTTCATCTCGCTTCACCGATCGCGGGCGTGGTAGCGGCTGTTCACGCGCAGCCGGGCCAAACCGTCGACCCCGCGACCGTGGTAGCCGAAATCGTCGATCTGACGCGGCTGATGGTCACGGTACGGATTCCCGCCCTCGAAGCGGCCTCGGTCGAGGTCGGTCAAGCAGCTGAGCTGGCGGCCGACGCCTCGGCGGCGGCCGCACACGGCGAAGTGCTTTTCGTCAGTCCGCAGGTGGATGCGCGGACGGCAACGGTGCTCGTACGCATCTCGGTTCCCGAAAGCGCTGGCCGTCGTCCCGGCCAGTTCGCTCATGTCCGCATAGTTACCGAGGAGCGTATGAACCGGCTCGCGGTCCCCAGTGCCGCGATCTACACCGACCACGACGGGCGGAGCACGCTGTCGGTCGTCGATGGCGACGTCGCGAAGCAACGCTCGGTCACGGTCGGCCTGCGCGACGGGGACCTCGTCGAGGTCGATGGCGAGGGTCTGGTCGAGGGAACGACGGTCGTTACCGTCGGCTCCTACGCGTTGCCGGCGGAAACGAAGGTGCGCATCCTGGCGGACACGCGGACGCCGGAGGCCACGCGATGACGCGCAACCCATCTACCGCTGCTCGCGCGTGACGTCATGATCGCTTCGGCCAGCATCGGGAACTTCGCGGTCCGGCACCGGCTGGCGATCGTATTCATCACGATCGCGGTCTGCCTGGGTGGCGTCTACTGCGCTTCGCGAATGCCCGCGTCGGTGTTTCCCGAGACCGAGTTCCCCCGCGTCGTCATTCTCATCGACAACGGCGTCATGCCCGGCGACGAGATGATGGCGCGCGTCACCCGCCCGATCGAGGAAGCGGTCAAGGACATCCCGGGCGTCGTACAGGTGCGTTCGGCCACGGGTCGCGGCAGCGCCGAAGTGAACGTGTTCTTCAACTGGAGGGTGGACATGGCACGTAGCGAGCTCTACGTGCTCAACCGGGTGACACAGCTCAAGGCTGAGCTACCCGCGACGGCCACAGCGACCGTGTGGCGGCTGACGTTCAACGCGTTCCCGATCATCGGAGTCAGCCTGACCAGCGCACAACGCGAGCTCACCGAGCTGTGGGAGATCGCGCGCTACGAGCTCAAACCGCGTTTCTTGCGGATACCGGGCGTCGCGCGCGTTGACCTCGTCGGCGGCCGCGTACCCGAGTACCACGTGGTGGTGGATCCGCAACAGCTCGCGGCCGCTCGTCTGGCCCTCACCGACGTCACCGCTGCGCTCGAGCGCAACAACCTGGTGGCCCCGACCGGCTACCACACCGAGAACTACACCCTCTACCTGACCGTGGTGGACAATCGGGTACGGGAGCGCGCCGATATCGAGAATCTCATCGTGACGATGCGAGATGGGTACCCCGTTCGCATCCGTGATTTCGCACATGTCGAACGCGGAGCGGAACCGGTGTTCAACGTCGTCAACGCTCAGGGGCGCCGCGCGGTGCTCCTGAACATCCGCGCTCAACCGACCGGCAGCAACATCCTCGACATTGCCGACGGCATCCACGCTCAGCTGGCAGAAGTTCGCGATGCGCTGCCG
>SPBQ01000236.1 GCA_004525875.1 Myxococcales bacterium | reverse complement strand
CTCCGAGTGTATGCGCGAAGATTTGCGGCCTGAATGTGATGCTGTAGAATCTGCGTCGGTTTGAGATCCGAACACGCGAAAGTGGCGGAATTGGCAGACGCGCAGGATTCAGGTTCCTGTGGCCGCAAGGCCGTGGGGGTTCAAGTCCCCCCTTTCGCACCATCCAGCAGCTGACCGACGGGCTACGCCCGCGCTTCTCTGAGGAGATCTACTCAGCGTGTCGCTAGACTCGGCGGGCTTTCGTAAGGTCATCGGCAACTTCGCCACCGGTGTCACCGTCGTCACGACCGATGTCGACGGCCTGCTGCACGGCCTCACCGCGAACGCCGTGTCCTCGGTCTCGCTCGAGCCGCTGCTCGTCCTCGTCTGCGTCGACAAGGGCGCTGTCTCGCATACGCAGATGGAGTCAGCGTCGCACTTCGGCATCAGCATCCTTGCTGAGGGACAGGAGGAGGTGTCGAACACTTTTGCCCGGACGGCTCCGCCCGCCCACGCCGAGGCCGGGATGCTGCGAGGGGTTCGAGTCCGGCGAGCCGGCTGCGGAGTGCCGCTCATCGAGGGCGCGCTGGGATGGCTCGCGTGCGAGAAGCACGGGCTGGTCGATGCCGGTGACCACACGATCTTTCTCGGCCGCGTCGTCGAGGGCGGCGTGGAGCACCACGCGGCGCCTCTCCTATACTTTCGCGGCGGCTACCGTCTTCTGGACTAGCCGCCGGAGGCGGCTGGCGAGGTTTCGTAACGAAGGCGTCGGTGTGAAGATCGTCACCCGGACGCCCGAACGAACGCGTCGACGACTTCCGGGGGGGCCTGGACGAGCTCGATCAGCACGCCTTCACCGCCGATCGGCGAGTCGTCGTTGCCCTTCGGATGGATGAAGCAGACGTCGAATCCGGCCGCGCCCTTGCGGACGCCACCCGGCGTGAAGCGCACACCGTTGCCTTCGAGCCACGCCACGGCGGCGTGGAGGTCGTCGATCCAGAGGCCTACGTGGTTGAGCGCCGGGTCGTGAACCTTGGGGCGCTTGTCCGCATCGATCGGCTGCATCAGGTCGACCTCGACCTTGAGCGGCCCCGAGCCGGCCACGGCGATGTCCTCGTCCACGTTTTCGCTCTCGCTCCGGAAGTTGCCGTGCAACTCCAGCCCGAGCGTGTCGACCCAGAGTTTGCGCAGGCGGGCCTTGTCGAGGCCGCCGACAGCGATCTGCTGGATGCCGAGTACTTTGAAAGGACGGTCGCTCATTGGTCGCTCCTTATTTTGCGGAGATGCAGGCGGCGCTGACCACGCGTGCAGGGCGCCCTGGGATCGTCGGAATCTAGCGACCGCGCCGGCGCGTCTCAACCGCGGCCGGAGCGCCGGGTCGACGATGGCGCCGGGGATGCGTGCCGCCGGGTGCTTCGCTGGAACCCCACCGAGCAACTGTCTATAGTCTCCGGCTCCGTGGCCGGTTACGACCCCAAGCAGTTCGAAGAGAAGTGGTACGCCGCATGGATGGAGCGGGACGCGTTCGCGCCGAAACCGCCCGCCGAGGGCGAGAAGACGTTCTCGATGGTCATCCCGCCACCGAACGTCACCGGCTCGCTTCACATGGGCCACGCGCTCAACAACGCGCTGCAGGACATCCTGTGCCGCTACCATCGGATGCTCGGCGAGGCGACGGTGTGGATCCCGGGCATGGATCACGCGGGCATCGCCACGCAGAACGTCGTGGAAAAGCAGTTGCTCGCCGAGGGCCTGGACCGACACGCGCTCGGGCGCGAGGCCTTTGTGGAGCGCGTCTGGCGCTGGCGCGAGACCTCCGGCGGTCACATCACCGAGCAGCTCAAGCGGCTCGGCGTCTCCTGCGACTGGAGCCGTGAGCGATTCACGCTCGACGAGGGGCTGTCACGGGCGGTGCGCGAGGTGTTCGTCCAGCTCTACGAAGAAGGGCTCATCCGGCGTGGCCGTTACCTCATCAACTGGTGCCCGCGTTGCCACACGGCGCTGTCCGACATCGAGGTCGAGCACGACGACCGAGACGGGAATCTCTGGCACCTGCGCTACCCCTTCGAGGATGGCAGCGGCTTCCTCACGGTGGCCACCACGCGCCCGGAGACGATGCTGGGCGATACGGCCGTGGCGGTGCATCCCGACGACGAACGCTACGCAGGCCTGATCGGAAAGAGCCTCGTGCTGCCCGTGCTCGAACGCGTCATCCCGCTGATCGCCGATACGTATGTCGATCGCGACTTCGGTTCGGGCGCCGTCAAGATCACGCCCGGCCATGATCCGAACGACTACGAAGTGGGCCTGCGTCACGAGCTGCCGATGATCTCCGTGCTGAACGAGGACGGGACGATGTCGCAGGAGGCTGGGGAGTACGCCGGCACGACGCGGGAGAATTGCCGCAAGGCGCTGGTCGAGCGCTTCGAGAAGGACGGCACGTTGGTACGCGTCGATCCTCACCGCCATGCCGTCGGAACCTGTTACCGGTGCCACAACGTCGTCGAGCCGATGCTGTCGGTTCAGTGGTTCGCGGAAGTGAAGGGCATGGCCGATCGGACGCTCGAGGCGATCGACGACGGTCGTACTCGCTTCGTCCCCGCCCACTGGGAGAAGACCTACCGCGCATGGATGGAGAACATCCGGCCCTGGTGCATCTCGCGGCAGCTGTGGTGGGGGCATCGCATCCCGGCCTGGTACTGCGCCCCCTGCGAGAAGACGATCGTCAGTCGTGAGGACGTCACCGAGTGTCCCGCCTGCGCGGGTTCGATTCGACAGGACGAGGACGTTCTGGACACGTGGTTCTCCTCGGGCCTGTGGCCGTTCTCGACGCAAGGCTGGCCCGATAGCGACGAGGATCTCGCGCGATTCTATCCCACGTCGGTACTCGTCACCGGCTTCGACATCATCTTTTTCTGGGTGGCGCGCATGATGATGCTCGGCCTGCGCTTCATGGACGAGGTGCCGTTCCGCGACGTCTATATCCACGCGCTCGTGCGCGATGAGTACGGCCAGAAGATGTCAAAATCGAAGGGCAACGTCATCGACCCGCTCGAGATCGTCGATGAGTACGGCGCAGACGCGTTCCGCTTCGCGCTGGCGGCGTTTGCGGCGATGGGACGCGACATCCGTCTGTCCGCCGACCGAATTGGCGGCTACAGAAACTTCGTCAACAAGCTCTGGAACGCAGATCGTTACCGGCGGCTGAAGCTCGAGGACGCCGGGGCGAGCGCGGCGGCGAGCGCATCGTGTGCGATGCCCGCGACGCCGCGACTGATGCCGAGCCGCTGGATCCGCTCGCGGCTGGCCGCCGCCTCCGGCGACGTGCGCGAGGCGCTCGACGGCTACCGCTTCAACGATGCGGCCGGACGGCTGTATCAGTTCGTGTGGCACGAGCTGTGCGACTGGTACATCGAGTTGTCGAAGGTCACCCTCGAGGGCGACGATGCCGATCGCGCCGAAACACTATCGACGCTGACGGCCGTGCTCGAGGCGACGCTGCGTCTGCTGCACCCGATCATGCCGTTCGTGACAGAGGAGCTCTGGCAGGGGCTGCCGACCGATGGCCGGGCCGACGGCTTCATCATGCACGCGGATTACCCGGGGCCCGAGCCCGCCTGGCGCGACGACGAAGCGGACGCCGAGATCGGCACGCTCATCGATGTCGTGCGCGCGGCCCGTAACATCCGCGCGGAGATGCACATCGCCCCCCGAGTAGAGCTCGAGCTACAGGTCGGCGAGGGGCCCGCGCGCGGCGTGGTCGAGCGCAACGAGGCGCTGGTCGCTCGTATGGCGCGGCTCGGCCGAGTGACCTACGCGACTGAGGCGCTGGCCGGCTCGGCCGTCGCCGTGGCGGCAGGCACCGAGCTTGCTGTACCGGTGGCCGACCACGTGGACCTCAGTGCCGAGGCCACGCGGTTGCGCAAGGAGATCGGCCGCAGCGACAAGGAGGTGACGCGTCTGGACAAGAAGCTCGGCAACCCGTCCTTTCTCGAGAAGGCGCCGCCCGAGGTCGTGGAGGAAGATCAGGCCAAGCGCGACACCGCGGCCCGGGACCGCGAGACGCTCGAACGCAGCCTCGAGCGCGTCGAGGCCATCGGAGGAGCGCTCTGAGGCCCGGGCTACCAGCCGACGACCCGAACGTACGGGCGTTGCTCCAACTCAGTCTCGCGGAGGATCTCGGTCCGGGCGACATCACGACGCTGAGCACCGTGGATGCGCGGCTGGCGGCGCGCGCGCAGATCCGCACGCGTGAGGACTGCGTGCTGGCGGGCCTGGCGGTGTTCGATCCCCTCGTCGCCGCAATGATCGCGCGCGGGAAGCCCGATGAGGAAGCGGAGTCGTTGAAGATGACGGAATCGGCCGGTGACGGGTCACGTTTGGTTGCCGGCGACGTCGCCTGCACGATCGCCGGGACCGCGCGCGCTCTTCTGATGATCGAGCGCACGTTGCTCAACCTGATCGGTCGGCTGTCCGGGGTCGCGACGATGACGGCCCGCTTCGTCGACGCCGTAGCGTCGGCGGGGGCCTCGACGCGCATTCTCGACACGCGCAAGACGGCTCCCGGCCATCGCGTTCTCGAGAAATACGCCGTGCGCTGCGGTGGGGGAGCGAACCATCGCACCGGCCTGTTCGATGCAATTCTCATCAAGGACAATCACATCGCCGCGGCCGGTGGCATCGAGCCGGCGATCCGGCGGGCGCGGATCGCGACGCTCCCGGACATCAAGATCGAGATCGAGTGCGACAGTCGTTCTCAGGTGGAGGAGGCGCTCGAGGCCGGGGCCCGTTCCATCCTCATCGACAACTTCGCTCCCGATGCCGTGCGCGCGATCGTTGAG
>SPBQ01000080.1 GCA_004525875.1 Myxococcales bacterium | reverse complement strand
GTGCATCTCCTCGACCCGGTAGATCGAGGACATCGTTACGCCCATGAACATGAAAACAACACCGAGGTGGATCACGTAACCGCCGTAGCGCCGCTGATTCTTCGTCAAGAGCGCCAACAGAGCCGTGCCGTAGCGTTCTCCGACCATCGCTCGTCGCGCGGTGGCGCCGCGATGGAACGCCCAGACGATCGCGTGAAGCACGAACGCCGACATCGACACGACGAGAAGCGCCGACAGCGATCGCATACCGAGCGCCAGCGCGACGATCCCGGTGGCGAGGCCCACGAGGGTCGGCGACAGGAAGGTCCGTGCCAGGTTCGCGACCGTCGAGCGACGCCACGCGATGATCGGCCCGATGCCCATCAGGAGCAGCAGCGCGATGGCGAGCGGCGCGTTGACCCGGTTGAAGAACGGGGGGCCAACCGTGATCTTCACACCGCGCACCCACTCGGAGAGGACGGGAAACACGGTGCCCCAGAACGTCGCGAAGGCGATTCCCACGAGCAGCAGGTTGTTGAAGAGAAACGCCGACTCACGCGACATGATCGAATCGAGCTGGTGCCGTGGCCGCAGCTCCTTTAGCCGGTACACGAGCAGGCCGCCGGAGATGAGAATGACGACCGCCAGGAAGCCCATGAAGAACGGTCCGAGCCCGGATTGGGTGAACGAGTGGACCGATGAGATCACGCCGCTTCGCGTGAGAAACGTGCCGAAGATCGTCAGGCAGAACGTGAGTATGATGAGAGTCATGTTCCAGACCTTCAGCATGTCCTTGCGTTCCTGGATCATGACGGAGTGCAGGTACGCGGTGCCCGTCATGAGAGGCATGAACGCGGCGTTCTCGACCGGGTCCCAGGCCCAGTAGCCTCCCCATCCGAGAACCTCGTACGCCCAGCGCGCGCCGAGCAGGTTTCCGACGGCCAGGAAAAACCAGGCCGCCAGGACCCAGCGGCGCGTCGTACGTATCCACAGATCGTCGAGCCGTCCCGAGGCCAGCGCCGCGATCGCAAATCCGAACGGAATGGTCCAGCTCACGTAGCCCATGTAGAGGGCGGGAGGATGGATTTGCATCCAGTAGTTCTGGAGCAACGGATTGAGGTCGGTCCCCTCCGCGGGGACGAAGGCGAGCAAGGCGAAAGGCGGAGTGATGAACGTGAGCAGGGCCAGGAAGAAGGCCGTGGTCGTCATCACCGTTGCGGTGACGTAGGGCATCAGCTCGCGGTTGCGCGAGCGGTTCTGCCACATTGCGACTGCAAACATCGAGGTCAGGATCAGGACCCAGAACAGGAGCGATCCTTCCATCCCTCCCCACAGCGCGGCAACGCGGAAGCGCAGGGGCAGCGTGGTGCTCGAATAGCTGGCGACGTATTTGATGCTGAAGTCGTGTGTGACGAGCGCATGGATCATCACTGCGGTAGCGACGACCACGCTGCCCCACGTGGCCCAGGCTGCGTGCTCGCCGCTAGCTGTGAAGTCACCGCGTCTACGCAGACCGCCATACACGGAGGCGCCGATGGAGTAGACCGACGCGACGAGCGCGAGGAACAGGGCGAGATTGCCGAGCGTGACCATCGCTTACGGCGTCTCGAGCGCGGCCTCGGCTTGGGCCGCGCGCTCAGTCTTCTCTTTCTGCTCGGCCTCGTACTTGGATGGGCAGCTGGTCAGAACTTGCGACGCCTCGAATACGTCGCCGTCGCCGAAGGGCCCCTCGACGATCACGTCGCGTTCCTCGGAGAACATGTCGGGCAGGAGTCCGCTGTAGTGTACGGTCACGTTACCGTCGCGCTCGATGTCCCGCAGCGTGAAGTGAAGGTCGCGCTTCGAGGCGTCCCAGTTGATGGAACCACCCGCGACCCGCCCGGCAATGCGTACCGTGGTGCCGGCGTATGAGTCGCCCGCCGAAAGGTACTCGGCAACAGTGATCATGTACATCTTGGTCTGATCGACCGCCGAGTAGACGAGGAAGCCGATCGACGAGACGATGAGGGTGATGCCGATTACGAATTTGAGCTGTCGGTTCATTGGCTTGAAGCTTCGAGGTTAACGTGGCCGGGTGAGCCTCTCAAACACGAAACTCATGCGCGTGCGTCGCACTCCCGTCAGTCCAGTTCCGTGTCGGGGTCGGGTGCCGGGTCGCCGGCGATTCGGTAGACCTCCGCGAGCCAGTTTCCGAGGTCGAGTAGCTTGCAACGCTCCGAGCAGAACGGCGGGAATTGCGTTGCATTTCGCGCGAACCGCTTTTCGCAGGTCGGACAGCGCAGGTAGGGTCCGCCGGTGTGTTGCGCATGCCTCTTGCTTTCGTTCGAACTTGGCAAGTGAGTTTTGGAGCGGGTGACCGGGCTCGAACCGGCGACGTCCAGCTTGGGAAGCTGGCATTCTACCACTGAATTACACCCGCCTTCTCAGCTCGATAACTATGACCGCGTGCAACTTCGGGTCAACCGTTCCGGCCCCCCCTTGTGGTCCCGGCGGCGTCTCCGCGCCCCGGCGCGCGGGCGAGCGGTTCCGTCCGGAAGCACTCTCGGCTATAGCGCGCTGGAGATGGGATCCGCAGAACACGGCGAGACTGGACCCGGGCGCGACGACCGCCCGACCTGGGACGAGTACTTCATGACGATCACGGCCCAGGTGGCCGAGCGATCGACGTGTCTGCGCGCGAAGGTGGGCGCCGTTATCGTGCGCGACCGGAGTATCCTGGCCACGGGGTACAACGGGTCGCCGGCGGGAATGCCGCACTGCCTGGAGGCAGGCTGTCTAGTCTACAGGTCCAACACGCCGACGGGCGACGTCGAAGAGAACTGCTTCCGTACCATCCACGCAGAGATCAACGCGATCGCCCAGGCTGCGCGACACGGAAGCCGTATCGACGGCGCCGATGTCTACGTGACGCACACCCCGTGCATCCATTGCCTCAAGGTCCTCGTGAACACGGGCGTGAGGCGAATCTTCTACGCCAAGCCGTACAAGGTCGAGACGATCGCGGAGATCCGCGATCGGTCCGGAGTGACGCTGGTGCAAGTGAGCCTGCCCGGCACGGCGCCGGTCTGAAGCAATCGTCAGCCGGCGCGTTGGCTGGAGGCTTCTTCCATGCCGAGCAGGCCGCGCAGCTCGCGGCCGGTGTGCGAGGCTTCGCATTCGGCCACCTCCAGCGGCGTACCCGCGACGACCACCCGTCCGCCGCCGTCGCCGCCCTCGGGTCCGAGGTCGATGACGTGGTCGGCGTGGCTGATGAAGTCCGTGTGATGTTCCACCACCACGACGGAGTGCCCGCGCTGGACGAGCCCGTCGAGAACGGCAATGAGCGTGTGCACGTCCTGCAGGTGCAGGCCGGTGGTGGGCTCGTCGAAGATGAACAGGGTCCCACGCGTCTTCGATTCTTCGCCGAGAAACGCTGCTAGTTTCAGGCGCTGGGCTTCCCCTCCGGAGAGCGTCGCCGTTGATTGGCCGAGCGTGAGGTAACCCAGACCGACCGCAGCGAGGCAGTCGAGCCTGGCGCGAAGCGCGCCACGATCGTGGAAGAACTCCCGCGCCTCGTCGATCGTCATGCCGAGCACGTCGTTGATCGTTCGGTCGCGATACAGGACGTCCAGCACTTTGCGTTTGAAGCGCTTGCCGCCGCATTCGTCGCAGGCAACGTCGATATCGGCCATGAAATGCATCTCGATCGTTACGGTCCCGGTCCCCTGGCAGCGCTCGCAGCGGCCGCCGACCGTGTTGAACGAAAAACTCGCCGCCGTGACGCCAGCCCGCCGAGCAGCCGGGGTTCCGGCGAACAACTTACGGATCTCGTCGTAAGACTTGATGTACGTGGCCGGGTTGGAACGCTGGGAACGGCCGATTGGCGCCTGGCTCATCATGAGCACGTCCTCGACCGCGTCGTGACCCTCGATGCCTTCGCAGGCCCCCGCCTCCTGCCCGCCCGCGCGGCGCTCCAACAGGAAATTCTCGTACAGAACCTTCTCGACCAAGGTGGACTTCCCCGACCCGGAGACACCGGTGACGCATACCAGGCGGCCGAGGGGGATCTCGACCCGATCGATGTCCAGATTATTCTCGGTCGCGCCTCGAATCGTGATGGCGTTGGCGCTCTGTCGCGGCTTGCGCTTCTTCTGACGGTGCAGGGTCCGGATCAGGAGGAGCCTCCCGGTCGAACTCTCCTGGCCCGGAAGTCCGGCGGGCTTGCCCTCGTACAGGATCTCGCCACCGCGCGCGCCGCCGCCGGGTCCGAGGTCGATGACATGGTCGGCGCCCTCGATGATTGTCGGATCGTGCTCGACCAGCACCACGGTATTGCCGGCCTTCGTCAGCCGCCGCAGCACCTTGAGCAGGCGCGAGCCGTCGCGCGGATGGAGGCCCACGGTGGGTTCGTCGAGGGCATAGAGCGTGTCGGTGAGCGAGCCCCCGAGAGCCGCCGCGAGATGGATGCGTTGGGCCTCGCCGCCCGACAGCGTACGCGCCTGGCGGTCCAGTGTCAGGTAGCCGAGACCGACCTCCACGAGATATCCGAGCCGATTGCGCAGCTCGGTCATGACCGACGTCGTGCGTGCGCGCGCGTCGGGCTCCAGACGCAGGCGCGCCAGCACCTTGTGAAGGTCGGCGATGCTCATCGCGCAGAAGTCGGCGATGCTGCGCCGCCCGATGCGGACTGCAAGGGCTTCCGGCTTGAGCCGGCTCCCGTCGCAGGCCGTGCACCTCCTGTAGCTACGGTAGCGGGCGAGCAGAATGCGGACGTGTGTTTTGTAGCGGCGCGACTCGAGCCACTCGAAGAAGCCGTGGATGCCGGGATTCTCACGATCGCCCGCTAGTACCCAGTCCTTGACCTCTTGGGGCAGGCGCGAGTAGGGCAGCTCCGTCGAGTATCCGAGGCGCTCGGCAGCTTGCAGGAACTCGCGCTGGTGGTCGGCGTAGGCGGGGGTGCTCCACGGGGCCACGGCGCCGTCTCTCAGCGACAGCCGCTTGTTCGGGATCACCTTGTCTAGATCGATATCGACGATTCGTCCGAAGCCCTCGCACGTGGCGCAGGCACCGAGGGGGCTGTTGAATGAGAAGAGATGCGGGGTTGGCGGCGAGAACTCACGCTTACACCCGCCGCACGCGAGTCGACGATCGTATGCGCGCGCCGCCGGCTCGCCTTGCACGGATACCGATACGTGACCGTCCCCGAGCTCGAATCCTCGTTCAATGGCCTCGCGTATTCGTGTGGAACTCTCCTTGCAGAGGCGGATTCGGTCGATGACCACCTCGGGGTCGGCACTCCCGCTCGACGTTGGCGCCGCCTCCTCGATCGCGACAACGGCGCCGTCGACGAACAGCCGGGTGAATCCTTGTTTCGCGAGGATCCGAAGCGCCTCATCGGTCTGCGCGCCGTGCAGGTGGACGGTCGCGTGGAACACCGCGCGGGGCTCGTTCGCGATCGACTCGAGCTCGGAGGCTGCGCTCTCGACGGTGTCGGCGGTCACGGGATTGCTGCAATCCGGACAGCCGAGCGTACCGGCGTGGGTCATCAGCAGCCGGAGGTAGTCGTGGATCTCGCTGATCGTGCCGACCGTCGACCGGGCGTTCTTGATCGAGTTCTTCTGTTCGAGTGCGATGGCCGGCGGGATGTCGCTGATCGAGTCCACGTCGGGCCGCTCCATCCGCTCGAGGAACAGGCGCGCATAGGTCGAGAGCGACTGAACGTAGCGCCGCTGGCCCTCGGCGTAGAGGGTATCGAAGACCAGGGACGACTTGCCGGAGCCGGAGACGCCTGTGACGACGGTCAACTTTCGTGCGGGAAACTGGCAGTCGACGCTTTTGAGATTATGCGTCCGCGCGCCTACGATCTTGATCGCTTGCTTCACTCGCGTCGTACCGAGAAGGGTCCCCTGGAGCCGGCAAGCAAGCGAGGCTATCACAGGGCGAATGGCTGGCAAGTACGAATCAGAACGGAGCGACCCTCACCGGCCGTTCGGCGCGCTAGGCGTGACGGCCGGGTTTGGTGATCGCAGGACCGCGCCACCGGCGTGGACGAGGGTCGCGCGCGTGAGGCAGGTGCACGGAGCCGGTATCGTGGAAGCGCGGCAGGCGCTTGTCGCGGACTCGACGGAGGCGGACGCGATCGTGGTGGCCGAGGAGGGGGTCCTGGCCGCCGTCAAGACGGCCGACTGCGTACCCGTGCTGCTCCTCGCCGCCGGAGACGGCCCCCGGTTCGCCGCGGCCGTGCACGCGGGCTGGCGCGGTACCGTGGCCGGTATCGTCGCCCGCGCCGTCGAACGCGCGGGCGAGATGGGAGTCGATCCCGAGCGTCTTCACGCTCGTCTCGGACCGTCGATCGATCCGTGCTGCTACGAGGTGGGCGAGGAGGTAGCGGCTCGCTTCGACGAGGAACGCTTACCGGTGCATCGTGACGGCCCGAGACCCAGGCTCGATTTGCGTGCGATCAACTCGATCCTTCTGGTACGAGCGGGCGTCCGTTCCGACCGGATCCTGCTGTCGGGACCGTGTACCCGTTGCTGTCACGACGTGTACTGGTCGTATCGTCAGGATCCGGGCGCGGCGGGTCGACAGCTGAGCTGGATCGGGTGGGCGGACCGAGGTGCGTGAAGGGATCCTCCAGAGTCTCGCGAACAAGGCACTCCATCGAGCCGGCCTGGAACCCATCGATCAGCCGATGATCGAAGGTGCAGCCCACCGTCATGCAGGGTGCGGCCTCCACGCGGCCGTCGACCACGACCGGTCGGGGCATGACGCGCCCGAGGAGAAGAACGATCGGGACGTGGGTGCGCGGCACCAAGGGCGCCAGGCCGTGATCCACGCCGAACTGGCCGACGTTCGACACCATGGCCGATCCGAACTGGTCGTACCCGACGCCGAAGCGCCCCAGATCGATCTGTAGCGATAGCTCGCGTAATCCACCAGAGCCATGAGCGGGCCGAGCACGAAGCCCGGCGCGGTCAGCACCGCCTTCTTGGTGCCCTCCGATCCGTCGTCGCCGCTGCGCACGTTGCGGATCGATTGCGCCAGCGTCGCGGCGATCTCGGCGACCGACTTGTGTTCGACGTCCGTCACTTTCACGCCGGACAGGTCGCGTCCGGAGTCCGTCGCCACCTGGCAGTAGACGTCTATCGATTGGCGCATGTAGATGCGTCTGCCGGTGATGATCGCGTTGGCTTCCGGGTGCGCGGCCAGCGCGCGGGCGATCGCTTTCGTCACGAGATGCGTGACGGTTACCTTCTTCCCCGTTTCTCGCGAGAGCACTTCGAGGTACTCGAGTGCGCGCGTCATGTTGATCTCGAGATTTCCATAGACCGTGGGGTCGCGAGGGTCGTCCCAGAGCTGCAGGGCGATGCGCCGCCAGGTGGATAGTCTCGATGCCGGAGTGAAGCGATTGCCCGAACGCTTGCTCATGGCACGCCGTACTACGCAGGTGAGGCCGCAATGTCCACAGCGTTCGCCAGGCACGGCGGCACGCGCGCGCAGTCGGATCGCCACGGGCTCTATGACAGGCTTCGACAGCGGTGTATGCTCGGTGGTACGGAGGACTTGAGATGATTTCTCAGCAACGACTCTCCCACTGCACGGCCGCTATCGCGGCCGTCGTCTTGCTCGCTACCGCGGCGTCTCCCGCGCTCGCCGACGATCCGTACCGCGATCGTGACGCCGGTTACCTGAAAGTCGCCGACACGTTCGTCTATCCGGTGGGAGCCGCTCTCGAGTGGATCATCTTTCGCCCCCTGCACATGTTCGAGCTACGCGGCGTACGCGGCCTGCGGACCGGACGCACGACCCGCCAGGGCACGCTCAGGATCCAGCGCGGCTGCGCCACGGCCCGTCCGCCGCGCTACTGCACCGATCCGCGCTTCAGCGCCCCGCACTAGACGATCTCGAGGCGCGCGTAGCGCGCCATCAGCTTCTTGATTCCCGCGCGCTGGAACTGCACCACCAGCTTCTCGCCGTCACCGCTGCCGTCGCACCTGCGTACCGTTCCCGGGCCGAACATCGGGTGTACGACTTTCATCCCCACGCGGTAGACCGCCCCGGACTCGGACCGTGCGGCTAGCTGCAGCACCGTTCGGTCCGGATCGATGCCCGCCTCGGGAAGCTGGGAGTCGTGCGGGTCGGCCCCGCCGGATGAGAGCTGCGATGTCTCGGCGTACCGGACGCGCAACTCCACGCCACTCATCTGCGGGCTGGCGGCGATCGCGGTGTGCTCGCCGGGGATCTCGTCCAGGAATCGGGATGCGAAGTTGAACTGCAGATTGCCGAAGAGCTGTCGCTTGACCGCGTGGACGAGCGTCAGCTCCACGCGCGCGCGCGTCATGCCGACGTAGCAGAGTCTGCGCTCCTCCTCGATGCCGGCTC
>SPBQ01000554.1 GCA_004525875.1 Myxococcales bacterium | reverse complement strand
TCACTACCCTCGCCATCGGCGTGGGAGCGCCGATGCTCGCGCCACCGTACGGGCGTGCCGCGGACGGCGAGTTCTTCTTCTACAGCCCGCAGGTAGGCACCGGCAACCTCAGCCAGCTCAAGCAGGCCGCCGACCACTTCCTTCGCGACTCCGAGACGTCTCTGAGCTTCCAGCCGTTCGCACGATTCGAGGACCTCCAGCGCGAATTCGGCACGCATCGCCCTGCGTTCCTCGTGGTGCCGGACTGGATTGCGATGGACCACTGCCTGGGCGAAGAGCTCAGACCGCTGGCCCGCCCGGTACGCGACGGGCGCGTCTTTGATCGGCGCGCACTCGTGGCGGCGAGCGAGGCCTCGTCGGCGACCGACATCGACGGCGGCTCGATCGCCGCGACCGTTCCGGCGGCCGGACGCGGCAGCGGGTCCGAAACGCTCGCTCGCTTCCGCCGAGAACACCCGGACGTGCGTGTCATCCCGGTACCGAAGGACATCGACGCGCTTCTCGCCGTCGGTTTCGGCCAGGTCGACGGCGCGTTCGTCTCCATGACGCAGTTCGAATTGCTGGCCGCCGTCAACCCCGCCCTCACCGGGAGCCTGCACGAGATCGGATACTCGATCGCGACGCCGTTCCCCGCCGTCTACGCGACGCAGTACGCGGACGCGGGAGTCCTCGCGACCCTCAAAAAGGCACTAGAGGGCGGCGGCCACACCGAGTCCGGGCAGAAGATCGCTCGACTACTCGGCTACGACGGCTGGCAGCCGGTGAGCGAGCACGAGCCGCCGATCGCGGCTGGCCGTTGCGGCGGCGATGCAGAGGCTCGACCGTGATGCCGGGACCCGTCAATGAGCCCTCGGTCCGGGCCGCCTCGGTCTGCGCGGCCCTGCTCTGCATACTGGCCGGTAAAGCGCTCGTCGGCCCGGAATCGGCTCGCGCCGACGTCCTGGTCGTGAAGAGTGACGACCTCGAGCAGTACGACGCACCGATCGCCGCGTTCCGTGCCAACACACCGCGCCCCTCCCGCATCGTCGACATCGACGGCTCGAGAGAAGCCGGTGCGCGCGAGCTCGGCAACGCGCGCCGCGATGCGAACGTCGAAGCCGTGTTTGCGCTGGGCGGGCAGGCCGCTCACCTCTCGCGACTCGAGATGCCACAGCGGCCGCTCGTGTTTGCGATGGTGCTCGACTGGCAACGCTACCGCTTCACGGCGCCGTCGGCCGGGGTCGCCGTCGAGATTCCCGTGGCGGCGCTGTTCACACGGTTCAAGCTGCTCCTGCCCCACGTCGATAGGATCGGAGTCATTCACAGCGATGGAGTGTCGAGCGCCACTCTCGCAGACGCGCGCGCGGCCGCGGCCACGCTCGGCATGGAGCTGATCGAGCAACGGGTCCGCTACGGCGACGCAGTCCCGGGCGCATATCGCCGCATGCGGCGCGGCGTCGACGCGCTCTGGATGCTCCCCGATCCGGTCGTCGTCACGCGCGAGAACTTCCGCTACCTGCGCGACCGGACACGCGCCGACAAGATTGCATTTCTCGCGTTCTCCGAGAACTTCGTACGCGCCGGCGCGCTGCTGTCGATCTCCCCGAACTACGAGACGATGGGAGCCCAGGCCGCCGCGCTTCTCGAGGACCTCGTCGGCGATCCGACCTCGCCTGGCAGCGCGCCGCGTGTCCAGCAGCCACTCGGCAGCAAGCTCGTGATCAACGCCGACACGGCCGCCGCGGTGGGTCTCGAACTCGATGCCTCGCTGCTCAGCATGGCCGACGTCGTCGTCGAGGACAGCCCGCCACGGCGCTGACGGTGACTGTGACGTTACTTGTACGCGGACCGCGCGAATCTGTACCGCCGGCTCGCGACCTGCCGCGCCGACTCCGCCTAACTCGCTGAAAGACTGCCCGATACGCACCGACTGTCGCATGGCGCGCAGCTTGCTGCATGGCCGTAGGCGCCGAGCAGGGTTCGACATCCGTGTACGCAAATCGCACAGCATCCTCGACGGCGAGGAGACCCATCACGACGGCGATCGCGCTGGTCGCGCTCG
>SPBQ01000164.1 GCA_004525875.1 Myxococcales bacterium | reverse complement strand
GTTCACCGAGTATAGCCAAGCCGGTGCGGCCGGACAATCCGCGAATCGACATCGCGAGCCCCGGCTGGCGCGGCCGACACGCCCGGAAAACGTTGAACTTCGTCGACTTCGAAGCTCGACCTTGACCACCGGCGCGGAGAGATCACCGGGCAAATGCACTGTAGCCGCCGCCGAACCAGCCCCCCGGGTCGACGGCCTTGCCTTCGGCTCGCAGCTCGAAGTGCAAAACGGGTTCGCTATGAGGCAGGCTCCCCACGATCTCGTTTTCACGCACGCGCTCGCCGACCTCGTGCTGCAGGACGTCGAGGTGGGCATACACGGTGTGGTACCGGTCCCCGTGGCTGATGATGATCGTCTTGCCAAGCCCCGGGAACGGTCCAGAAAAGACGATCTCACCCCCTGCGACGGAGGCGACCTGCGTGTCCTTGCCCGCCCTCACGAGAACACCCTGTACGACGTGTCCACTCGAGCGCTTTTCCCCGTATCGTGAGAGCACATCGCCGTGAACGGGAACCTGGAGGGTGCCCTTGAGGTCGGGGAACAGCTCTCCGGTCTTTCCATGCTTCGGGCGGGTGGTCCGAGCGTGGAACTCCGGGCGACCGCGATTCGTGGAACCCCCCACGGCAACGTCCGCGCCCCTGTCCTTCTCCCTGGCGGTTTCACCGAGCGCGTCGTCGTTGCGATCTTCCCCGGCGGCCGCGGCATCGTCGTCCGCGGCCTCGCCCTCGATCTCGGCGTTCGACGCCTCGAGAATCCGCCGCAGCTCGGTTTCTACGGCGAGCAGCTCACCCTGCCGCAGCCGATCGGCCTCGGTGTCCTTCTCCAGGCGCGCCAGGAGGATCGTCTTCTCCTCGCGCGCTCGCTCGTAACGGGCCTGCTCCTGCTCGAAGTCAGCTTTTTTCGCGGCGATGGTCAGCCTCTGGACGTCGAGCTCGCCGATGGCCGTCTCGTGTCGACGCCGCACGGTCTCGTAGTCGTCCAAAGCGTTCGTGTCCGCACGCGACACTGCGGCGAGGTACCGGGCCATCCGAAGAGGTTCCGAGGAAGCGGCCGCTTGCAACAGCGAGCGATTGTTGCCGAGCCGGCCGCGCTTGTAGATACTCGCAAGACGCTGGGAGAGCAGAGAACGGGCGCGATCGTACTCCGACTGGATCAGCTCGATGCGTTCGAGGTGCAGCTCGTACTCTTCCTCGAGCGCGGCATCCTCTTCGCGAAGCGCCTCGCGCTTGCGCGCGGCGCTCAACAGCTTGCGGTCGGTGGACGTTACCTCCGCGAGTAGATCTCGTTCCCGCTCGGCCCGCTCGGCCGTACGCGCCGCGGCTTCCTCGCGATTTTTGATGACATCGCCCAGACGTTTGTGGACATCGCCTTCCGGTTCCTGTGCCGACGCAATTCCGCGCGGCAACGAGAGCTGAAGAAACACAAACACGATGACCACCGGCACCAGCAAGACGAGCCGTCCCGGCCGCACGGCGATTGTGGGTCGCGAGCCGATCATCGCACCCCGCCGAACCTCTGCATGCCGAGCCAGCTGCCGAGCATGCCGAGCATTGCGCCCCAGAACACGAGCGTGAAGCACTGGCCGGCAGTGAGGAAGTCCATCGTCTCGAGCAACATCGGCAGTTCGGTGGTGATCGGTGTGGCGGTGATCTGGTAGGTGAGGCTCAGCATCCCTATCGCCGCGAACGATCCGATGACGCCCTCGAACAGACCGGCAAGCAGGACCGGGCCCCAGTAGACGATCCCTACCGCGCCGACCAGGCGCATGACATCCATCTCCTCGCGCCGCGAGAACGCCGCGAGCTGGAATGTGGCGCCGACGATGATCGCGGAGACGATGAGCGCGAGCGCCCCCAGCGCCCACGCGACCCAGTAGACGATGCTCATCGCGTTGCGAACGCGGTCGATCCACTGACGGTTATACTGAACGTCGTTGACCTCCGGGATCGACTCCCACGCGGCCAGGCGCACCTCCAGCGCAGCTTCGTCGACGCCGCGTCCTAGGGCCACCTCTATCGATGCGGGGAGCAACGACGCATCGAGACCATCCAGCAGCTCGGCGCTGTCGCCGAGATTGTCGGCGAGAAACTGCCACGCCTCGTCCTGCGAGACGTAGCGCACGTCGACCACCGCTGCGTCCTCGGCGATCGCGCGCTTGAGCTCGACGATGCGGTCCTCGCCCATCTCGTGGTCGAGGTAAATCGACACGTCGACGCCGGCCTGCCCCCAGCTTTGCAGCAACCGGAAGACGTTGTGGCCGACGAGCAAGACGGCGCCGGCGAGCATGACGCTGACGGCGATGCTGGTGATGGTGACGCCCGAGATGACAGGAGTCGCGAGGATGCTGTCGATCGCTCGGCGGAGGAAGTAGGAGACCGGCTGGCGCGACGAGGCGCTACGGCTCACAGCTCGGCCGCGAGTCGCTGGTCTTCTTCGATCAGCCGTCCCTCGTACATCATGAGGGTGCGGCAGCTCAGTACGGCCAGCGCGTCCTGATCGTGGGTTGCGATGAGCACGGTGGTACGGTCGCGATTAACTTCCTTGAGGAGCTCGATGATTTCAAGGCTCGCGTCGGGATCGAGGTAGCCGGTGGGTTCGTCGGCGAGCAGCAGCGCCGGCCGGTTGATCAGGGCGCGCGCGATGCTCACCCGTTGCCGCTCCCCGGCGGAAAGCACCTGGGGCGAGGAATGCTTGTGCTCCTCGAGACCGATCATCTCGATCAGCTCCTCAGCTCGCACGCGTGCCTTGCCGTGCGACAGGCCGCCGACCTCGGCTGCCAGCGCGACGTTCTCGAGGACCGGCAACCGGTCGATGAGGCGCGGGTTCTGGAAAACAAGGCCGAGCTCGCGCCGGAGCGCGGCGAGCGACGGGCCGTCGAGCCGGTTGAGGTTACGCCCGTTGACGATGGCGCGACCGCTGGTAAGGACCTCGTCGGCGAACAGCACACGCAGCAGTGTCGACTTGCCCGAGCCGGTCGGCCCCGTGACGAGCACGAGTTCGCCGGGCATCACGTGCAGGCTGACGTCTCGGAACGCCACCCGGCCAGAGGGGTAGCGCTTCATGGCGTTGTAAAGTCGGATCAACTGGAAACCCGGCGGCGGCGGCCGCTCACCTCATTCGCTCCACACTCCGCACCGGATCGGAACCGCAGTCGCCGCACAATCCACGGTGCCGCCACGACTCGACCCCTCGCGGTTCAGCCCCCGAGCAGAGCCTCAATCACCGCCGTCACGTCGGACGCCGGCTTCCCATCGACCTCGGGCAGCGGGCCGATGAACTTGCGCCGCAGACGACCCTCCCGGTCGACGAAGAAAGTCTCCGGATAGCCAGTTATACCATACTGAGTGCCGACTGCACCGCCCGGGTCCAGAAGAATCTCCATCTGCGGCGATTCCTTCTGTACGAAACGCTCGACGGCCGACGCGTCGTCGTCGCTGGCGATGCCGAGGACCACGAGGCCCCGAGGGCCGTAGGTCGCGACGATCTCGTCGAGGACCGGCATCTCAGTCAGGCACGGCGGGCACCAGGTCGCCCACAGGTTTACCATCACGACCTTGCCCCGATAGTTGGAGAGCTTCTGCACCCGCCCGTCGAGCCGCGGAAGCACGAAATCCGGCGCCAGTTCGCCGCTGGACGGCCCGTCCGTTGAGTTACAGCCCACAGCCGCGAGGAGCGCGATACCCACCGCGCCGAGGGCGAAGCGGCGAAACCTCACGCGCCGGCCTCCTCTGTCGCGGCCGGCGACCGCGCGGCGCCAGCTGAACGTCGCGTGTGGACCATCCACCCGAGACCGAGCACGAACAACGCGATCGCGATGAACTGCGCCTGACTCAGCCCCAAGGCGATCCTCGGATTGATCCGGATGAACTCCACGACGAAGCGAGCAGTCGCGTTCCCCACCAGGTAGAGGCTGAACAGAACGCCGGGCGCGAGCTGGCGCGTACGCAGCTTCCACAGACTCAGGAACACCGTCGTGTAGGCGGCGGCCTCGTAGATAGGCGTCGGGTGAACCGTCGTACCGGCCGCATAGTCCCAGCCCACAATCGCGTTCGTGTAGGCGACGCCCCATGGAAGGTCGGTGACGATGCCCCAGTCGCCGTCACCGGCGACGTGGCATCCCAAGCGGCCGATCGCCTGGCCGATCGGTAGGCCGAGCGCGCAGCAATCGAGCAGGGTCATCATCGCCATCTTGTATCGGCTGCGCAGGACGAAGGCCGTTCCGAAACCGCCAATCAGACCCCCGTACCAGACGAAGCCGCTACCCGAGAAGAAGTGGCCGATGGGATCGCCGATAAACCCGTCGATATCCGCGGCAACCGAGAGGAGCTTCGAACCGACGAGGCCGCCGAGGAACACCCATACGAGTAGGTTCCACATCTGCTCGCCGTCCCCACCACGGCGCCGGTACTCGGCCACCGCGAGCGACGCGCCCAGATAGAAGCCCACGGCCATCAACACCCCGAAGCTGTAGACGGTAATCGGACCGAACTGGAAGATGATTGGGTACACGATTGTTTCGACCTTATGCGAGCGGGCCGGCGACCGCCACGTCACGCCCTGCCGACTCCTTCACATCGCCGCCAGGCCACCGAGCGTCAGCAACAGGCCCGCCATCATGATCGCGACCTCGTACATCTCGAAGCTTTCGCGCACCGGTAATCCGTCCTCGCGTCGTGCCCAGATCCGATTGAGCGCCGACTGTACGGGTACGGTCACCAGGGCCGCGAGTAACGAGACCGGCCACAGCGCGAACAGATTCCCGACCGCGACCAGACTGAAGAAGAGCGCGGTCAGCACGCCCGGGTCGTAGCCCAGCCGGTCGCCGTCGGCGGCAGTCAGCTCGCCTACGAGGCGGAAATGCTGGTAAGCCAGGTAGATGTTCAGGAACGGCACGACCAGACCCAGCGTGCGCAGACCCGGGTGGATCTCGTCGTCGGTGATCTCGGCCAGGTCGCGCCAGTTGCGGTAGAACCAGTAGAACGAGTACGCCCCGAGAGTGAGCACCCAGAGCGTCACAAGGTGGACGGGCAGTTGCCCGCGCGAGTAAGCGGCGCGCGGCCCGGAAACGGCCGGACCGGCATCGCTGCCGTTCTCGGGGCTTGCGCTCGTCGGTTGCGGCGGTGCCGCGCGCTCGTCGCGAATCCACTCCCTGCAGTGCACGCACTGCAGCGCCTTCGCGCGGATAAGCAGTCCGCAGTTCGGGCACGCGCGCCCGACGCCGGAAATGCTTCCTTCGTCCGTCATGCCGGGCACATCTTGCCCGCACCTGACGCCGGCACAAAGCGCCGACGGCGCCGGCTCAGTGCCTCCCGCGCGGCTGCGGGAACTGCGTCCTCAGGAAACCGTCCCAGAAACGATCGGAAAGAATCCGACGTTGGCCCATCAGCATCGTCGCGGATGGTGTGACCGTGTAGCGCGCCCGCGGGCGCGCAGCCATGACGGCGCGCTCGATAACAGCCGCGACCTTATCCGGCCCTCCGCCCAGCTTCGCTAGCGGCCCCTTCTCGTACACTTCCTTCGTCGACTTCGCGACGTGGGAGTTGAATTCCGCGTACGGGCCCCCCTCACTCGGCACCTTCTGGAGGTGGTCGACCACGGCGTCGCCGAAGTGAGTGCGGATCAGCCCCGGCTCGATCACGACTACATCAATACCGAAGCCCGCAACCTCGAAGCGAAGGGCGTCGCTCAAGGCCTCGAC
>SPBQ01000060.1 GCA_004525875.1 Myxococcales bacterium | reverse complement strand
CGTGGGCGCACCCGGCAGCGACGTCGGATCGACGCTCGTACTCGAGCGATCCGAGGCGCTGCCGCGCGTCTACACGGTGGGCCGGGTGCAGCTCGAGCCCGATCCCGCGCGCGCGCGGCGAAAAATTCTGGATACGGCGTTTGCCCCTCACTACGAGGCCGTGGTCGACCGGCCGCTGCCGATGCTCCAGGGAGCCGGCAGCGGCCTCGATTCCTCCCGCATCGTGTCGTCCCACACCGACCGGGTCGTCATCGACGCAACGTGCGGCTCGGACTGCCTCCTCGTACTGACTGATCTCTACTATCCCGACTGGGAAGCGCGCGTCGACGATACGCCGGCGCAAATCGTACGCGTCAACACTTTGTTCCGCGGCGTGCATCTCACGCCGGGCGCGCACCGCGTCGCCTACTTGTACCGACCGCGCGCACTACGGATCGGAGCGGCGATCTCCATCGCGACGTTGATCCTGCTCGCAGTCGTGACGCTCCGTCGCGCGCTCGCACCACCTCGGCGCTTGCCCTAATCTGCGTGCGCGCGACTCGTGCGCGCCGGCGCATCCGTCACGCTCCACTCGATAACATGAGTCAGATCCGAGAGCTTTCCACGACGACGGGGCCGGAGTTCCCCAACGAATGGTACGATCTGGCTTCTGACGGGCATGTCTGGCTGGAATGGCGGTTCCGCTCTTTCCTCGGCCAGCTCCGGAGCCTCGGTCTTCCTCTCGACGCCGCGTGGCACGGTCTCGACGTCGGTTGCGGTCATGGAATCGTCCGGTCGCAACTCGAGACAGCGACTAAGTGGACGACGGACGGCGCCGACCTCAAGCGAGAAGCGCTCGAGCGCAACGACGGCCGGCGTGGCCAGAATCTGCTCTACGACATCCACGACCGGCTTCCTGAGTTCGAGGCGCACTATGACTTCGCCGTGGTGTTCGACGTGATCGAGCATCTCGAGTCACCCGAGGCGTTCCTCCGCTCGGTCGAGTTTCACGTCAAGCCCGGCGGATGGATATTCGTCAACGTTCCCGCCATCGACCGGCTACAAAGCGACTTCGACCACGCAGTGGGACACCTTCGCCGCTACGGCCGGCGCGACCTGCGCGCGGCGGTGCAGGGAGCCGGGCTCGAGGTACGAGACCTTCGCTACTGGGGCTTCAGCATGCTGCCGTATCTCGTCTTGAGATGGCTGCGCTCGAGCGGCAGCGGGACACGACGGGCCGTGATCGAGCGCGGAATCCAACCGCCGGCGGCATGGATGCTTCGCTGGATCGAAAGAATCATGATGCTCGAGACGGGCGTCGTCGGGCGGGTGCCCCTCGGTACGTCGCTCTTGCTGGCCGCTGTGCGTCCCGATCGGCGGAGTTGAGACGCGATGACCTATTTCGACGGAAGTCAGAAACTTCGACTGGCACGTAGCCTGGTGACAAAGACGAGCCCCGCATACGTGCAGTACTACATCACTGCGCGCTGCAACCTCGCCTGCCAGCAGTGCAACATCATCTACGCTGACGCCGATAGCGCGGAGATGAACATCGACCAGATCCGGCGCACGGCGGAAAATCTCGCAGAAATCGGCGTGTGCATGGTTCTGCTGATCGGCGGCGAACCTTTCGTGCGCCGCGACCTTCCAGAAATCATCGAGGCGTTCACGAGCAACAACATCCACGTCCGCATGCAGACCAACGGGCTGGCCACGGAGGAGATGCTGGCTCGCTGCATCGCCGCCGGCGGCCACGACATCAGCATCTCGCTGGACACGCTGAGTGGCTCCATGCAGGACAGCATCAACGGCGGATTCGACTGCTCCTGGGATCGCGCGATCCGGACGATCTCGATGGTGAACCGGATGTTCCCGGCCAACGGCACCGCATTCTTCGGCACCGTCCTGATGCCCGAGAATCTCGAACACGTGGTCGATGTGCTCGAATTCGCGACCGCGATCGGCTGGGGCGTTTCCCTCGTCCCTGCTCACGTGTCGACACCAGACCGGCCTCAGGGCTTTCGATCGTTCGACTCCGAGGGGACCTGTCGTTTTCCTCCCTCGAGCTACGCTCGGGTGCGCGAGGTTCTCGCGACGCTCAAGAGTCTGCGCGACCGCGGCCTGAACCTCTACGACTCGGACGAGTACCTGGATGACATCTACCGCTTCATTGCGGGCGAGCCCGTCCGTTGGCGCAGGCGAAACGATGACGTCTGTGACTCGCCCTCGCTGTATTTCGCCCTGGAACCGAACGGCAACGTGAACCCGTGCTGCGACTTCCGACTCGGCAAGCCGATCCCCGCCTGGGCACCCGACTTCCCGGAACGCTATCGTAGCGGCGAGGTCCACCGCGAAGCCTACTCGGTCGTGCGCAACTGCGCCGGCTGCATGTACGGGAGCTACCCGGAGATCACGATCACGGCGCGTTTTCTGAAGCCGATGCTGCAGCGCTTCGTATTCTTCAATCTCGAGACCGATAACCTGCTCAAGCCGCTCTCGGAAGCTGAGATCGTGGAGGTGGCGCGCGCGATCCACGCGCGGAACGAACGCGGTCGTGAGGCCCGCCTCCTCCCCGCCACGTTCGCGACGTGAAAACCGAGCACGCCGTACGCTACCTGCTCCTGCGCCATCTGAAATCGTTCGAGACGGCGCTTCCCTCCAAGGAGCTGGCCGAGGTGATGACCAGCTTGAGCGTCGTGCCCGAAGGCCGGGGACACCGGCTTCGGTGGCGTCTGGCGGGACACGAGCAGGAACGGCCTCTGCCGCCAGGAACGTTCACCCTGTACCGGCGCGGCGACATACCTGGTGGCCGAACCGGGGTGGAGCGAGAGAATCGCGACAACAACGCCGTCGCGCGTGACCTCGCGTCCGCGATGCTGGGGGTCCGCGCGGAAGCGGCCGACCGTCTCCTGCCGGGCGAGGCGCTCGAGCCGTTGCGACTGTGGAGTGCGGGCGAGCTCGTCTTGCTGACGGCCGGTCTGTGGTACCCGGGGGGGCTGCACTTCAACGCCGCACTGGCGTTGCTCGCGTTCGGCGCCGCGGAGTTTGGCGCGCGCGGTCGGCTTTACGCGTCGTGGCTGCTGCTGCCCTTTGCGGTCTGCGCTCCACCGACGGCCGCGCTCCTCGCGGGACTGGCGTGCGCAGGCCTCCAGCTTCTCGATCCAGACGCCCGCTGGCGGGGAGTCCGGGTCGCCGCTTGTGTGCTCGCCGCCGCCGTCTCGGGCGCGCGCCTCGTGTCCATGCCGCCCGACCCCGGCTCGCTGTCGACAGCCGCGTTCCTCGCGCCGCTGATGATCGCTCTGTTCACGGTACGCTGGCTCCACGGGACCCACTTCCGGGCCGTGCCGCTGGTGCTGCCGATCTTCTGCCTGGGGTTAGCGCTGGACGGGCCGGCCCCCGCCGCATGGATGGGCGCCGGCACCCTCACGCTCGCCACGCTGGGTCGACTCGCGCTGCGCCGGTTGCTGCCGGTTCAGCGCCAGCGAGGCCTCACGCCAAACGGATAGCGGGAACGGTTCGCAATACCAGGGCACGTGGGGCGATCGACCGCGCAGAGCCCGATCTAGCGAACCGAGCCATCAGCCACCGTCGCGGGACGGAAGGTATGGGTAGCCTCGTGATCGCTCCGCAAAGCGCGGATCACATTGGTTCTGGACAGCTCCGCGGGATCGGCAGGAGGCTCAGGCAGACCGTTCCGTAAGCGATGGTCCCAGATCTCACGGTACACGGCGTCCCATTCGGCGAACATCAGATCTTCCTCATGCCGAGGCATCCAGCGCCGACCCAGGCGCGACTTCACCACACTGATGCCATTCTTGATGGCAACCCGCACGGCGGTCTGCAGCTTCGATCCGTGACTCCGATCACCGAACGCGCGTCGCACTCCGCGCCACGCAGCGCCGGCACCGAGTTTGCGCAAGCTCGCCAGGTAGAAAGCCAAGCTGAGTCGCGCGCGCCAGAACAACAATCCCACTCGGCCGATCTCATCGCAGTAGCTGTTCGCCGGGATGATCGCCAGCCCCTCGAGTATGTGGCGGAAATAGCGACGGTCGAGCTCGATACCACCGTTGCGGTAAATGTTGTTGAACAACTCGGTGCCCGGCAATGCCATGTAGTAGGACGTCCCGAGATCCGTCACACCCGCCGCTGCGATCTCCTTGACGAACTCGAGCGTCTCGCGCATGTGCTCGGGCCTGTCGTGAGGGAACCCCAGAACGACGAACGCCGCCACGTTGAGGTCGGCTTGAGCGGCCGCGCGGATGCTGGCGAACAACTTATCGGTCCTCATCCGCTTCTTGATGAGCCGACGCGTCGTCTCGGAGCCGGACTCCGGCGCGTATGCCATGCAAGCCATCCCGGTGCGCGCCAGCAGGTGGGCAACTTCGGCATCGATCGCCTCGGAGCGGGTCCCGGACGGCAGCTGCCATGTGATATCGAGCCCCCGGCGTAAGATCTCCTCACAGAACTCGACGATCCAATCCCTGTCGAGGATCGCCGTCAGGTCCTGGAAGGGAAAGTTGCCGGCTCCCAGCCGCCGGACATAGTCTTCCATCTCATCCACCACCGCGGTCGGCTTGCGCGCGACCCACCTAGGAGTCCACATGTTGGGCGACGAGCAATAGGTACACTGGTAGGGGCAGCCTCGAGTGGCGAGCATGGGCACGGTCAGGGACGCTGAGTACATCCCACCCACGAAACGGTTCTCGTGGTAGGTCTTCAGATCGAAGTGATGCCAAGCCGGTGGGGGAAGTTCGTCGATCTGGAGGTTGCGAGCGCGTCGAGGGTTGACGACGATGTCGTCGCCGTCTCGGAAAGCGATGCCGGGCACGTAGCGCGGGTTGCCACCGCGCTCGATCAGCCCGAGCAGATCGATGATCGTCTCCTCGCCTTCACCGATCACCAGATAGTCCGCGGGGGCTGTCGCCATGGAGAACTCGGGCATGCAGCTCACATGCTCACCACCGACCACCACCCTCAGCTCCGGACGAGCTCGCTTGATGAGCGCGATCAGCCGAGCCGTCAACGGCCACTCGTGCGTGAAGATGCAGGTGATCCCCACGACCGCCGCCTCGGCCGGGATGCGACGTACGATTTCCGCGAGCCGCAGTCCGATCAGATAGCCGCGAAAGTAGGCGGTGTGCGTGCGCGGTGCTTCTGCGACAGCATCGATCACCGAGACCGGCCGGCCGCTGGCCTCCACCGCCGCCGCGATGTAGGCCGCCCCGAGCGGGGGGGCGATCGTCAGCGTTCCGATCCGGAACGTCTCGACGCCCGGTGGGCGAATCAGGCAGAACACTGCATCAGTCCGGGGAACGGCACGGGTAGATCTCTCTCGGTCCGTAAAGGCCCGTCGATCGCGACGGGCGGGAAATTACCGGGACAGTGTTTCACAGAGCCACGGCCGGAAACACAGACGTTTCTCGCCGGGACTGACGGCCGGCACGGTTCTTCGCGAGACCTGAGCTCGACGCTTCGTTGGCGCCGTCAGCGTTACGAGCAGGCACCCCCGCGCGCGCCTGCCAGGAACGCGGCGGCATGGCCGGTCAGCGATCTTCAGGAGCGCACGCAGCGCAACCCGACCCGACCCACGAGCGGTTGACATAGCCCCCGGGCGGCGCGCATCAAGAAGAGCGCTTCCGCCGACTCCTCACGCATTCGTCGACCGCAAATGACGCCTCGGTCTCACCGGTTGAACGTCTCGATGCAGGCGTGATGAGTTCTGCATCCACCACAGCGCGTACCGGTTCATGCAGCTGACCATCCCCGTCTTCATCGCTTCCCTTTCGTTGTGCCACCTGTTCGTGCCCGACCACGCCGCGGCACACGTCACGAACATCGGACTCGGCGGCAAGACAATCAAGGTAGACACGTCGAGGGGCCCCGACCGTCGCCGGCTGATCTTCAAGAGCGAACGCCAGCTGAACGTGTTCTTCGGTGAGCACGATCCCGCCATCGCACCGACCGCGATTCTCCTCAGGTGGACCGACGAGGATGGAGTCGTTACGGGACGGACGCCGGTCATTCTGCTTGACCCGACCCTGTGGCGCACCGCTACCGGTGCGGGCTTCAGGTACCAGGACGGGAGCACTTCGGCCGGCGGAGTGAAAACCGCCCATCTCAAATCCTCCGCGGCAGCGGGCAGCATCAAGATTGTCGCAAGAGGCGCCAACCTGCGTCTCGATCTCGTCGGTTCACAGGACTCGGTCTGGGTGCACTTCATGATCGGGGACGAGTGGTACTGCACTCAATTCGGCGGTGACGTGAAGAGAAACACGAACGGACGTTTCATCGCGAGGCGCGCAGGACCGCCGGCGGGCGGATGCCCCGTGCAGATCTGCGGAAACGGCATCGTCGAGCTCGGAGAGGGCTGCGACGACGGCAATCTCGAGGAGGGCGACGGTTGCGCGAACGACTGCACACCTTCGGCCTGCGACACGACAGCGTACGCAAGCACGTTCGATGCCATCCAGAGCATCGTCTTCGAAGGCTATGGTTGCGACAACGCAATCTGCCACGACGCGAACGCGCCGCAGAACGGGCTCGACCTCACGGCCGGCAATTCATACGCGAACCTGGTCGGCACGCCGTCGCAGGCCGCGCCGGGCGTCGCGCGGGTCCAGCCCGGCGACCACGAGCTCAGCGTGCTGTACGACAGGCTCCACGCAGGTACGTTCGGGGGCGTTCCGCTGTTCGGCGGCTCGCCGATGCCGACCGGCGGCGCGCTGACGGCCGAGCATCTCGAGGCTCTGGAGCTGTGGATTCGCGGCGGTGCGCCCGAAGACCTGGTCGTGACGGGGACGGCCGAGTTGCTTGCGACCTGCCTGCCGGAGCCCGATCCATTGACGATCCCGGCCCCGGATCCTCCGGGCGCCGGTGTCGGCGTCCAGTTCCACATGCCGCCCTGGCCGCTTCTCGCCGGGACCGAGAGAGAGATCTGCACGGCGACGTACTACGACCTGACGCAGACGAATCTCGTTCCGGAGAGTGCGAAGGTCTCTTGCAACCTCGGACTCCACAACAACCCGAGCGGTGAATGCTTCCTCTGGCACCGTCAGGTGCTGGCGCAAGACCCCCAATCGCATCACAGCGGTGCCCAGCTATACGCCGGCGAACACGACACGACGCACCCGGCCTGGGGCGGGTGGACCCTCAAGTTCCAGGACTCGACCGATCCGTTGCACGGACAGGGCTGCGACCCGGCGGCGGTCGATCCGGCCACCGGCGATACCCCCGGCTGCAGCGGCGGTATCGTTTCGGCGGTGGCGTGCATCGGCTATGGCCCCCCCGACGCGAGCGCTCCCGAGAACGGTTTCAGCGCCTCTCAGGAAGCATACCGCGAGCAGGAGTTCGCCGACGGCGTGTACGCGCTGCTACCGATGTCTGGCATCATCATCTGGAACTCTCACGCCTTCAACACGACGACTCACGACGGCAGCATGAGCCAGTACCTCAATCTCGAGTTCGCAGCGCCGGCCGACCAGCTCGCGCCGGTGCACAATATCGCCGACGCTAGCCAGATCTTCGTACCCGACGTGCCGCCATTCGAGCAGCGCGAATACTGCTGGGACTTCGTGGTGCCGGAGACCTCGAACGTGTTCCACCTGAGCTCTCACACACACCGCTTCGGGGTCCGGTTCCGGATCTTCGCGCCGCCCAACGGAACCTGCTCGGACGCCGCCACCTGTCCACCGGGCGACGCGGGCCAACTCGTCTACGTCAGCACCGACTACGCAGATCCCGATCAGCTAAAGCTCGATCCCCCCATGCACTTCGGGTTCATCCCCGCGGATCAGCGGCGATTCAGGTACTGCGCCCTGTACGACAACGGTGCCGCAGCAGGCAGTCCAGCGGTCAAGCGCGCCTCCAACCCCCTGGGCTCGAGCTGTGACGTTTCGGTAAGGGCCTGCATCGCGGGACCGAACAACGGAATCGCTTGCTACGGGGACGACTCGTTTTGCGACAGCGCTCCCGGGGCGAGCGATGGCCTGTGCGATGCCTGCCCGGTACGAGGCGGCGTGACGACCGAAGACGAGATGTTCATCCTGTTCGGGGCCTATTTCCTGGACCCGTGATCGTCGTCCACCTCGGAGTCCCATTGTTTCAGCATAGACGTGTCCACAGCTCTGCCGGTTGCACCCGCGCTTGGAGGACCACGTCCGGTGACTCGCGGAGGCCACGGGCCACGCGCGGGGATACGCAGCGACGGTCCACGCAAGCTGAGCTTGCTACCAACGACCACCACAGCCCCGTGACTACCACCTAGCCAAGAAGGAGCCTCGATCGCCGCCCCAGCAGCCGTCCGCCGACCGCATAGACGATCGAGCCCCCCGCAAGCCCCAGTGCGAACTGCGCCAGAATCCTGGACAGGGGCGACCAGCCCGCGACATAGGGTCTCGCCAAGATCTGAAACAGGTGGTGGTAGAGGTAGATCGTGTACACGGATCGGCTGAGAAAGCGGACCGCAGCCGGCGGTGGCGAGCTGCTGTCCGCGACGTGATCAGCGTCACCACACCGAGCGTGTAGACCGATCGAAAAATGGCATTGAGGCGGTAGAAAGCCCGAGTGGCGGTCACGATGACGTACACGACGATGGCGGCAACAGCGCCTGACCGCAGACTGCTCTTGTGTACTCGGTGAATCGCGCCGATCTCGTGCAAGTTGAGGAACGAGACCCAGCCGATCAGAAAGTAAGGGTAGCTGCTGATCGGATTCCGAATCCGCCAGTACTCCTGGCTCGGTAGTACAGCCCACGACGGCAACAGCGTGGCGAACGCGTCGTAGGCGCACACCACGACGAGCAAGACCTCCAGCGTGTTGCGACCGGCACGAGACATCGGCCAGGAGAGCAAGGCGAAGACGAAGATGAGAAAGACGAAGTAGTAGATTCCGAGGGACCCGCCAGTGGCCAGCTCGTAGAGAATCTCGCCGGGACCATCCGCAGCCGAGACGCCTGTGGCTTGCACGACCAGCGACGCGAGGAGATAGGGGCACAGTATGCGTACGAGCCGCCGCCCAAGAGCTCGCGCATCCATCCTACCGCTTCGTGCCGCAAGGAAGCCCGCAACGAGGATGAAGGACGTCACGTGGAAATCGACCCATCCTTGGCAGAGCAGACGGTCGGTGTAGGTGTGGCTAGGGCTCCACGGGTCGAGACCCGCATGCGTGAACACGACGGCGATAATCGCCAGCGCCT
>SPBQ01000105.1 GCA_004525875.1 Myxococcales bacterium | reverse complement strand
GTAATTGACCAGCCGCGAGAACTCGCCGTCGCCGCCAGCCATCTCGAACAGCAGCAGGTATTGCGCAACGGCATCGCTCGTGGACGGGAGTCGGTAGTCCGCGGGGCGGTCCGCGTTCATCGCGCGATTCATCTTCTTGATGAACTCGACGGGTGTGCTGACCTTGGAAACGAACGGCAGCTTCTCGATGCCGGCGCGAATCCTGTCGACCTCGGCAAGCAGCGCTGGATTCTTGAGAGCATCGGGCGCGCCGCCGCGTACGACGATGTCGAGTGGGTAGGCGCCGCCGAGGTTGTCCTCGAGGAAATCCAGCGCGAGCACGGCAGGGTCGGCGGGCTTGAGGTCGCGTGTCGGTCGATTGTCGACTCGCGCTCCCGGAATCGAGGCTGCGGCCGCGCAAAGAAGGACCACGCCGGCTGCAACGATGGTACGGGGCCGTCGGATGACGATGGATGCCGTTGCCTCCAGGGCGCGGTCGAGCCAGGCGGCGGTCGTCGTCTCGCGAGGGGCACTCATTCGCCGGCGTTCCGTCAGCACGATCAGCGCCGGTAACAGCACGATGGCCCCGACGAAAGCGAAGCAGATACCGAGGGCGCCGAAGATGCCGAAGTCGCGCACGCTGGGCACGTCGGCGAGCGCAAGCGACAGGAATCCGATCGCGGTGGTAAGGCTCGTGAGAAAGCAGGCACGCCCTACCTGACGCAACGTCACTCGCAGAACGCGTTCGCGGTCCTGGTAGGGATCGGTACGGAGGTTCTCGTCGTACCTGCTCAGCAGGTGAACACCGTCGGCGAGCCCGATCACCAGGATGAGCGTCCCCAGCACGGCTTCTCCGGTAAGCAACGACATCGGCAAGCCGAGGCCGCTGAGCACGCCGAGCGTGAGGATCGCAGCGATCAGCACCGGGATGATCGGCATCCAGACCGCGCGCAGCCGGCCGAAGACCAGCCACAGGAACGTACCCACGACCGCAAGGAGCATCGGCATGAACAGCGCCGTGTCCGCCACCATGTGGCCGAGGACCACGTCGCTGATGTACGGGTAGCCCGCCAGGTAGAACTCCACCCGACCCGCGCTCTCCTCGGCGAGCAGCGACTCGATGCGGGCCAGGTACACCGCTCTGGCCTCCTCGGTCATCCGCGTCTCCGCGATTCGGACCACGGTGGCGGCTGTCGTGGCGTCGCGGGAGATCAGGGCGCCTGCCACGATGGGGTCGCTCGTGAGCCGCTCCCGGAGCGTAGCCATCGCCGCACGCCGGGGCGGCATCGGGCCGACGAACTCGGCGACGTCGAGCGCGTCTGCGCGCCCGCGGAGGTCGAGCACGTTGGTGAGGCTGATGATGCTCGCGGTCTGCTCGAGGTCACCGATCCGGCGCGTAATGCGGTCGATCATCTCGAGGTTCGCGACGGTTATGAGGGGATCGTCGCGAAAGCCGATCACGAACGAGTCGTTCTCGTCGCCGAAGATCTCGACGAACTCTTCGAACTCGGCGAACTCCGGCGTGCTCTGCGGCGCCATCGTTCGATAGCTGAACTCGAACCGAGCCCAGCGGGCGTGAGTCCAGCCCGCCAGCGTGCAGGCCGCAGCGAACGCCACGACGATCGCCCAGGGATGGCGCGAGACGACCACCGTCAGCCGGTCGAACCATTCCCCCCCGGTCGGTGCGTCGCGATCGCCCACGCGGCGTCTATAGCGGTGGGCCACGGCTCGTGTAAGCGTACCGTGCGAAGGCCTCGCTCCTCACCCGGCCAGGATCCTCGGGCTGGCCGCAGGCGAACGAAGTCCAGCTGACAGGACTACTGCAAGGATGTGAACGGACGCTGCCTGGCACGAACCATTGGCTGTGCAGATGGAGCTGCTATGGTCCAGGATGGGCGTGCAAGGGACGCTGCGCCGCGCGAGCCCAGGGAGAGATTATGCCGAAGCTATCAGCCGCCCTCGCCACGATCATGGGACTCCTCGTTGCATCGATCGCGGTGGCACACCCCGGACACGGTTACATTAGCGGAGACTTCAGCCTGGTGCATTACCTCATCGAACCCGTGCACATGGTTACCGGACTGTCGCTCGTGATGGGACTTCTGCTGGCCGCCAGTTACGGTGTTCGAGCAATCGGTTCGAGACGGCGTGCCAGTCGATGACGTCTCCGGTCTAGCCTTCGCCGGTCCGCTCGGCCAGAGCGATGAAGGCCTTGAGAATGTCGCTACGGCACAGGACCCCCACGAGCTTGTCGTCGTCGATGACCGGAAGCGCACCGATCCGTTCCTTGCACATGATCTGCGCCGCCTCGCTCAGTGTCGCGTCCGACGCGATCGACACCAGAGTGTGGGTCATGATCGATTCGATGAAAAGCTTGTTGGGCTCGACGTAGCCGTCGCCATGAGTCGCGCCTTCGGCCACCGACTCGAATACCGATGGGAACGCGTCACGAAGATCGCGATCGGTCACGATACCCACGAGCTTGGCGTCCACGGCGACCGGCAGCTGATTGATGCGATGCTGCTCGAGTAGCTCCCTGGCGTGAGAGGCGTTGTCCCGAGGTTTCACGGTATGCACCGGCTGCGTCATCCACTCCGAGACCATCATGATCGTCTTCCTCCTTGCTATACCGGCCGTCTGCGCGCCCGTGCGCGCGGCCGCTGGGAACCGAACGGGTTGTAGGCCAGTGTCGAGGCTGCGTCGAGTTGCTCGGCCGATGTTCGGTCGGGTGTGTGGAAATCCTGAACCTCCTGGGGACATTGTGCCTGGCTCTCTTGAGGAGCTGCCAGGTGTATGCGACCGTCGCAGGCATCGTGATCGACGTTACGACCGAGAAGAACATCGAAACGCTTCATCGGATCGCGATGCTGCTCGGGCAGCGAGCCGTGCGAATCGGGCTGGTGTCGGTGACTGCTGCGCTGCTACTGGCGTCTTGCTCCGCCTCCAAGGTTGATCGTGGTCAGCAGCTCTTCACGGGCTGCCAGAAGCTGAACCTGGAGGCGACGAGAGAAACGGGCAGCTTCGTCTGCAAGGGCGACAAGCTCATCGCGGCGGCGCTCTTCGACGGCAACGGCCGTACCTGTGGCACGTGTCACCGCCCTGGCGACAACTTCGGTCTTGGAATCCGTACTGTCAAGAAGTTGCCTCCTCATGATCCGTTGTTCGTCAACGTCCCCGGCCTGGAGGATTCGCGGCGGCTTCGCAGTGACGCGTTGATTCATGTCAAGACCGCAGGCATCGACGAGTTCCGTACGACGCCGAAGCTGATCCACCTCCAGCGGCAGTGCGACGAGGAAGGCCGCTGCGATGCGCTCGGTCAGCTGGGCGACCGCGTGACGGATCTGTGTGCGTTCGCGATGGAGGCGATCGGCAATCACCTCACGAAGTCGGTCAAACGGAGGCAGGGCGCCGACTTCCGATTGCCGACGGAGGAAGAGTGCGACCAGCTGATCGCGTACATGCTCTCGGACCGGGTCGCAAAGGGGACCCGGTGACCGGGTGACGAAGGCCTCGATGACATCGGTGTTCGTACCGATGTCGTCTCCGTGCGCCCTGGTGTCGGCGCGAGTCGCCCGAGTTCAAGAAGCTCGTCGCCGCCATGAACTGATTCGCGCCGGGCGCGCTTGAATGGGATCTCGCGCGGGCGCACGCTACACGCGTATCGACGGCAGCACCGCTGCCAGCAGGAGATCCCCATGACGCACCCGGCCGGTTCCCTCATTCGCACGACAGTCCTCGTTCTAGCGGTCGCCTTGGCTCTTGGCGTCGCCACGCGCGCCGCGGCAGCCACCGCCCTGAGCGCGAGCTCGTCGAGGCCGCAGGATGGTGGTGGCGAAGGCCTGCAGCTGGCCTACGAGCTGGAGCAGCCGGCCAACATGGGCAACGGCCTGTCCATCCCGGGCGACGTGAACGTCGTGGAGGAAGGCGGCTACGACACCCCCACCGGAGCGTCGGACGCTCCCGCCGACCAAGGGCACAGCGGCGTCGTCGTCGGTGTCCCAGTGGGTGACTCCGGTCGTCAGGGCAACGAGCCCGGCTACGATGCCAATGGCGTGGCCGTCGGCATCGTGGCGGAACGCGACAGTGAGATGGAAGCCCGCAGCGGCCGCCCGATGGGGATCGACGGACCGAGCGATGGTCAGCTGGATCTCGAGACGCCGAGTACACGGCAAATGGACCTCGAGGCTCCCAGCGCGCGCCAGCTAGACCTCGAGACGCCGAGCGTGCGCCAGCAGGAGATCGAGAGATAGCCGCACGCAGAGACCGTGAATCAGTGCTTTCGGTTCCCATCGCTCGGCCCGGAGCTGCGCTCCCGAGCGTCGCCGTCAGCCTCCTTACATGCTCTCGTAGAACTCTAGCTGGCGAAGGCGTGCTCCGCCACGAACTCCGCGACGCATCCTGCTCAACGATGAGCTGGTGCGGCTGAAGGCGAGCTGGGTTCCCTTCGTATCGGCGCGAAAGTTCTGCGTGCTGCCTACCGAGAAGCCGATGTCGCTGCTCTCGGCGTACGCGTCCTGGTTGGCACCGAGGTACGCGAAGGTCCAGCCCGACTCTTCCCGCGATCGTACTCGCAGCTCGCGTTCTCGAGCCCGTCCGTTAACGTGACGAACAGGATTTCCTCGGGTCGTGCGCGCGGCGAGTCCTCACATGGGTGGCAGCCGCCACTCTTCCATTGCCGTTGCGAGACCGCGCACTCTATAGTCGCGGTGTCGAAGGTACCGCCCGGGGGCATCGCCAGCACCGACGCCGGCTTGCAGCTTGCGCTCGAACCCGCTGAGCGCGTGACCGCCGTGCCGGGACTCGAGAGATCACAGGAGATCGCCATGCTCTTGCCACCGAGATCGCTTCCCATCCGCCTCGCGCCAATGACGGCGACGGCTCTGATCGGCCTCGCCGTGCTCTGTCAGCTCGCCGCGGTACACCCCGCGGGTGCACAGGACACGGGCCTGTTCCTCAATATCCAGCCGCCCGGACAGGACGGCTACCTGAACACAGCCGATGCGACGGTCTTTCTCGGAACCGGCGTGCTGCCGCCTCATTTCGACAGCCAGCTCTCGATGTACGCCGACATCATCAAGGCGCCGCCCGGCCTCACCGATGCGGGCCTCAGTCTGTACTTCAAGCCGGCGCCGATCGCTCCTTCGGGCAACCCGCCGGGGCCGAAGGACATGATGGTTCCGTCCGATTCGAAGATCACGATCACGCGCGACGACTTTGGCGTTCCGCACGTCGAGGCAAAGGGGCGCGTGCGTACGTGGAGGGGCGTGGGCTGGGCGATGGCCGCCGACAGGCTGTTCGCGATGGACCTGTTTCGTGCCACTGGCCGTGGACGCCTCGCCGAACGGCTCGGAAAGGGCGGCGCGCTGGTCACGCCCGAGTTGCTCGACTTCGCGCTGGACCAGGACGAGTCGATGTACCAGTTCGCTGGCTACGACGATGCGGATCTCGACGAACAGCTCGCGGCCACCGAGGCTGAGTTCAAGGGCAAGGCGCGCAAGGTCGAGAAAGACCTCGAGGCGTTCCTCTCGGGCGTGAACGCGTTCGCAGACTGGGTGAACGAGGACATCGCGAACCGCGCTCCGATCGAGAGCATCGCACTCGGGCTGACGCCGATCCAGCCGTTCACAACCCGCGACATCCTTGCGGTGGCTGCAGTTCTGGAGCAGCTGTTCGGCGCCGGCGGCGGTGGCGAGCACCGTAACGCGACCCTGCTTCAGGAGCTCAAGGCCGCGCTCGGCGCCGGCGTGGGACAGGCGATGTTCGAGGACCTGCGCCATCGCGAGGAGCCCGATTCGTCGGCGACCAGCGAGCTCGACTTCCCGTACCTGGTACAGGGCCCCGTCGACCCCAACGCGGTCGCGCTACCCGACCTCGGATCGATCGTCAGTCCGCCGATGATCGAGATCATCGGCCCGCTCCCCGCTGCCCTTTCGGGCGTGAGCGTGGGTGACACGGAGGGTCTGCGTACGAATCCGGAACATCCGGCAATGAGCAACTTCCTCGGTATCACGGCCGAGCATGCGGCCGGAGGTCATCCGATCGCCGTGATGGGACCGCAGGTCGCCTACTTCATCCCCGCACTGCTTACCGAGATCAGCATCGACGGCGGCGGACTGCAGGCCCGTGGAATGGCCGTGACCGGCACGCCGTTCGTGGTCCTCGGGCGCGGGCCGAACTACGCGTGGAGCGCGACGGCGGGCGGATCCGATCTGACCGATGTGCGGGCCGAGCTGCTGTGCGAGCCCGACACGAGCCCGCCGAGCATCATGTCGAACAGCTCGATGTTCAACGGCGTCTGCACGCCGATGTTCGAGCGCCTCGACTCCTGGTGCATCGGTTCGGATGCGTTCTGCCTCGCCAACGGCGATAATGCCCAGGCGCTCGTGCAGCGTACCGGTCACGGTCTCGTCTTCGCCCGCGCCACGGTCGGTGGCGATCCGGTTGCGCTCGTCAAGGAGCGCTCCACGTTCATGCGCGAGGGGCAGAACGCGCTGGCGTTCTCGCGTATCGACAAGAAGAGCACGAAGAAGTTCAAGAAATTCACGAAGGCCGTCGAGCTGCTCCCGGGCTCATTCAACTGGCTGTACGTGAACCAGGACGAGCTCGGGTTCGTTCACTCGGGACGCTTCCCGATCCGTGCCGATGGCGTGGACCTCGAGCTTCCGAGCTGGGGCACCGGCGAGTGGGAGTGGCAGGGCCTCGTCGACAAGAAGGCTCGCCCCCAGGAAGTCGATCCGCCCAAGGGCTATTTCACCTCCTGGAACAACAAGCCGGCCCGCGCGTGGCGGGCCGCCGACAGCAACTATTCGTTCGGGCCCGTCCACCGTGTCGACTCGCTCGACGACCGCGTCGCGGCCGCGGTCGCCGGCGGATCACCGATCGGGGTCGCCGAGATGGTCGAGATGATGGCCGAGGCCGCCACGACAGACCTGCGCGGCTCGCAAGTGCTGCCGCACGTACTCGCGCTGATCGGCTCCGAAGCGGGCCTGGACCCGATCCTCACGATCCTGTCGGACTGGGTCGCGAACGGCGCGCATCGTCTCGATCGTGACGGAAACGGCGAGTACGACGAGACCAGCGCGGTGGCGATCATGGACGAGTGGTGGAACCGGATGATCGACGCCACGCTCGGTCCGCAGATCGGACCGTTCGACAGCTCGATCCCGATGGGGCGTCACAACGCGCCCGGGCCTCTGGGCTCGGCGTTTCAGTCGGGCTACTACGGATACGTGCAGAAGACGGTGCGCATGGCGGCCGGCTACACCGTCGGCGCTCCGTACCAGGAGCTTCGGTGCGCAGACGGCACGTCAGCCGGCTGTCGCGCTGCGCTCCTCGCCAGCCTCGGCGACACGGTCGCTCAGCTCACGGCCGACTTCGGCCCGGCCGATCCGGCCGACTGGATCGCCGACCCGACCGACGACTTCATCGAGTTCACCACGTTCGGCATCGCAGCGGTCGACCCGATCCCGTGGCAGAACCGACCGACGTTCCAGCAAGTGGTTCAGGT
>SPBQ01000370.1 GCA_004525875.1 Myxococcales bacterium | reverse complement strand
GAACGACAGCCGCTGCCAGTTGAGCTCCTTGATCCAGTCGACGTCGCGCGTGAATGGGATGTCCCTGCCGCGGTTGTCCCCCCAGCGTGCCGACTCGCCGACGATGGCGCGATCGATCTCGGCCGCGCGACGCAGCAGACGGTCGAGCGCGTTGTCGGGCGTGAGTGCGCCCTCGTTGAACAGATGGCGGTGCGCGTGGTCGCCGAACAGGACCTGGAACTCGCGGCTCTCACGTCGCAGGCTGTTATAGACGTCGGATGGGTCGTCGAAGAACTTGACCCCGGTGCGGTTGCCTTTGACGTTTCCGAGCGTGTCCTCGGCGTCCCAGCTGAAGAACCGATAGCCGGCGCCGGGCTCACGTTTGCGGCCCGCGTACCAGTTGTGAAAGTCCCAGTCGGCGTTGCTCGCGTAGAAGTTCAAGAGCATGTAGTCGATCAGGTTCTCGACGTCGAGGTACTCGAGCAAGGCCGCGTAGTTGGCCGGCACGTCGAGCGGCTGGTTGGCGAGCTCCTGGAGCGTGTCCCACGACTGCTTGTCGCCGTCGGAGACCTTGTTCGATCGCAGCGTATCGTAATCTTCTTTGTCGCCGCCGAAATGCTCGGCCATGAACGCCCCGGTCGGGCGCTCGGTGGGACGGTACAGCCCCCAGTAGATGCCGTTCAGGTAGAGGTGGACGTAGGTCGAGTGCGACGCGACCTGCCCCATCTCCAGCTGCGTGTCCTTGGCCCAGGTATCGCGCAGGTAAAGCGCGCGCGCGAAGCCCCCTTGCCACGAGTTGCCGTGGCCGGCGGTCAGCACGACCGTGTCGAAGCGGTCGACGCCACTGTCCGGGAACAGCGCGAACTCCAGCTTCGTCGGACCGTAGATTCCCTTGAAGAGCAGCCGCAGGTTGTGCTTTCGCAGGCTGTTCTCCCGGCTCTGCGCGCCCTGGATGCGCAGGCCGCAGTTGATCTGAGCTTCCTCGCCGTCCTCCCGGTCGAAGAACTCCATCGAGACTGGCCGCTCCCACGCCTCTCCCTTGGAGGTCACGTGCTGGTAGATGCCGATCGACGGGTCGAACAGATTGGCGACGTCGGTGACGATCGACATCGTCGGGATCGCACGCAAGTCATCCTTGATGGTGTCGCTGTAGGCGGGATCCTCGACGACAGTCGGGTCCATGTCGTAGTCCGCACCGGTACCGGCCGTCCACTTGTCCGGGTACTCGGGCGGCAGAGTGATCTCGGACTGGCGGATGACGTCGTCGAGGAAGAGGTAGGTGTGCGTTACCGATGGCAGCGATCGCAGCGTGGGGCCGAACGCCATCGCACGGACGGCCGTGGTCGTCGAGAGGGGGATCGGACCGCCGTAGACCGTGCCGTGTGTCGCGGACGGCTCGCTGGCATCGGTCGTGTAGCGGATTAGGGCGCCCGGCGTGGGCGTCGAGAGCGCGAGCGTGAAGGGGCCGCTGAAGAAGCCGCGCTCGACACTGAACGTCAGCGCCTCGATCAGCCCGCAGCCGATCGTCTCGTCGTTGATCGCGCCCGGGGTCGGGTTGCTGAAGCAACGTTCGGTGACGAGATCAGCGGCGAGGCCATGGGAGAGGTCGGTCTCTTGGGCGGGGAAGGTTGGTGCGTACGCGTGCGCGATCGTGGCACCGTCGGGTTCCACGAGCGCGAGATACTCACCGGTCGCCGACAGCTTGAAGCTGAGATGAAGGGGAGCCGCCGGATTGGTGCGATTCTTGTCCGACGCCCACACCAGCAGGTAGCCGCCACCGGCGATGGTCACCGAGGGGAACCGCCACTTGATGAGGTCGGCGGGATCGTCCGTCAGGTAGTAACCGCCGAGATCGAGCGTCGCTGCGGTCTCGTTGTGGATCTCGAGCCAGTCGGAGAAGTCACCGTCGTCGTCGGCGACCACGGTGTCGTTGCTCGCCATCAACTCGGTGATGAACGCCGCTCGCGAGGCCGCGGGGTTGCAGAGCAAGGCCACGGTGCCGAGCGCGAGAACGCTCGCTTTCAGGTTGGACGGCACGGTGTCACGGACCGTACCACCGTGCCGAGACGAGCGTCAAGGTGGCCCGCGCGGCTAGCTCCCCCCCTGAGGTGTGAACTTCACCGGCATTTCCTTGATGCCGTTGATGAAGTTGGTGCGCACGTAACGGACCTTGCCGGCCAGCTCGACGTCGGGGATGCGTCGCAGCACCTCGCCGAACATCGTCTGCAGCTGCAGGCGGGCCAGGCGCGCGCCCAGGCAGAAATGCTCGCCGATGCCGAACGCGATGTGCGGGTTCGGCTCGCGAGTGACGTCGAACCTGTGCGGGCGGTCGAACGCTGCCGGGTCACGGTTGGCGGCGCCGTACCACATGACGACCTTGTCGCCTTCGGCGATCCTCTGGCCACGGATCTCGGTGTCTGTCGTCGCCGTGCGGCGCATGTAGTTGACGGGCGACACCCAGCGCAGCACTTCCTCGACACCATTCTCGATCATCGAGCGATCGTCGATCAGCTCTTGACGCTGGTCGGGGTTCTCGCACAGCGCCAGCATACCGCCGGAGAGCGAGTTGCGCGTGGTCTCGTTACCCGCGACGACCATCAGCAGGAAGAAGCCGTTGAGAAGGTGAGCGGGAATCTCCATGCCGTCCTCGGGCGTGGCGGTGGCGATGGCCGTCATGAGATCTTCGCGCGGGCTCTTGCGGCGCTCCTCGATCATCTTCTGGCCGTAGCCGAACAGCTCCATGAAGGTCGCCTCGACTTTTGCCTGCGATCCTCCGAGCTCGGGGTCGTCGACACCGATGAGCGTGTTGCTCCAGTCGAAGATCAGCTGCCAGTCCTCATGCGGTACGCCGAGGATGTCGCAGAGCACGGAGATCGGCAGCGGAGCGGCGACATCGGCCATGAAGTCGCACTCGCCGCGCTCGACCACCTCGTCGAGAATGCCGGTGGCCAGCTCCAGCACCCGGCCGCCGAGCCCTGCGATGCGCGAGCGGCTGAAGTAGGGCTGGGCGATCTTACGGTAGACGCGGTGGAGCGGCGGGTCCATGCAGATCATGTTGCCGACCACCGCGTTGATGATGTCGGGGTAGACCTCGGCGGGGTAGGCGATGTTGATGCCGTCGCCTGACTTGAAGAGCTCGGGGTGGCGCGAGACCTCGACGATGTCGTCGTAGCGCGTGATGTTCCAGAACCCGGGTCCCCAGCTCGGGTTCTCCATGTTCCAGTAGACGGGGCAACGGCTGCGCAGCTCGTCGAACTTCTCGTGAGGCTGGCCCTCGATGAACGTGCCGCCGTCGTTGAGGTCGATGATCTTCTCGTTTCGTTCCCAGTCGCCGTGCCAGACGTTGTCGAGCAGGCCGCCGCTGAGAGTCTCCGTCGTCGCGTCCATATAATAGGGTCCTCCGTGACGTTGACAGATTGTTACTGATAGATTAGTCAGTAATCGTATGCAAGCGACGCATAGCGGGTCTCGCAAGCCCGGCACCTCTCGCAAACCCGCCGCGCCCCGCAAGCGCCGCCGGCTGGCGCCGGAGGCTCGCCGGGCGCAGCTACTGGAGGAGGCGGTCAGGGCGTTCGCCCGACGAGGCTTGACGCGCGCCGGACACGCCGAGATCGCCGCGGCCTGCGAGGTCTCGGTGGCCACTGTCTTCGCCTACTTCCCGAGCCG
>SPBQ01000330.1 GCA_004525875.1 Myxococcales bacterium | reverse complement strand
GCGATGTCGAAGGCGTGGCAACCGTTGTCGACGATCACGCCGCCGCCCGACAGAACCGTCTCGGAGTTCCAGCGCTCGGACATCTTCACAGGGCTGCTGAAGCAGATGTCGAAGCTGATCGGATCGCCGAGAACACCGGAGGCGAGCAACCGCTTGACGGCCATGATATCGGGCACGTGCCGGAACTTGGTGGCGAGCACCAGCCGCCGATTGGTGCGGCTCGCGGTGCGCATCATCTCGCGTGCGTCGCCCGTGGTGAGCGCGAGCGGCTTCTCGCACAGCACGTGAAGGCCACGCTCCAGGCAGTCGATCGCCTGCGCGGCGTGAACCGCGGGCGGCGAGCAGATGCTCACAGCGTCGAGCTGTTCCGCTTCGAGCATCGACGAGTAGTCACCGTAAGCGTTGACCGTGGGCAACGGCTGGCCCTCGAAAGCCCCCGGCGACGGATCGCTTGCCGCGACCAGCTTCACGTCGGGGATCTGCCGCCATGCCTCGCCGTGAAGCTGGCCCGCGCGCCCCAGTCCGATGATTCCGACCCTCATGCACCCCTCCTCTGTTCCCGAAACGCCCAGCCAAAACGCGGCGCCAGTGCCCGCCTGACCCGACTACCGACGACCAGGAAGGTCGTCAGCGAGATCAGCGCCACGTGGGCCACGATGGAGTCCGTGATCTTCAGCTTTGACTCTCCGTAGATGCGGCGTTCGAGACGCATGGGGACCTCTCGCACGTCGGCGCCGGCGACGATCCCCCGCAGCATGATCTCGGCCACCGCTCCGAAGCCCCGCGTGATGAAGCGGCAGTCGACTACTTGCTCGCGGCGATAGGCGCGAAACAAGCACGTGAACGTGTAGACGTCCTGGCCGAGGAGCATCTTGTACAGACCGGAGACCGCGCGGCTGAGATACAGGCGCACGGGGTTGCCGGTGGAAGCCCCGGTGGACGGGTGCCACGCCGAAGCCGTAACGATGTCGGCGCCGCGCGCCACGCCCTCCGCAAGCTCCTTCAGTCGCTCCGGTGGATAGGTGCAGTCGCTGTCCATCGTGCAAATGATCGGCGAGTCGGCGGCCCGGAACCCGGTGCGGATGGCTTCGCCGAGACCGAGGTTCTCCGGGTGACGGACGATGTCGATCCAGGACCGCGTTCGCGACGCGGCGACCAGCAAGGAAAACGTGTCGTCGGAGCTACCGTCGTCAACGAAGACGAAGCGCCAGTCGGACACTTCCTCGTCGTGCAATCGGTCGAGTCGAGAGAGAAGCGTCGGCATTCCGTCCGCTTCATTGAAACACGGCACGATGACCGTGACGGGGGCCGGAGCAGGCCGCATGGATATACCTCTTGTCGTCAGTGGGCGCCGGAACCCAGGATCACGGCCGGGATCGTTGCGAGCAGGATTCGCATGTCGAGCTTGAGAGACCAGTTGTCGATGTACTCCATGTCGGCTTTCACCCACTCGGCGAACAGCGGAACACGAGCACGCACTTGCCACAGACACGTGATACCGGGCTTCACGCTGAAGCGACGGTTGTGCCACCGCACGTCGATGCGCTCGACGTCACGTAACGGTAGTGGGCGGGGTCCCACCAGGCTCATGTCGCCTTTCACCACGTTGACGAACTGCGGGAGCTCGTCGATGCTGAATCGCCGCAGCCACCATCCTAGGCGCGTCACGCGCGGGTCGTCGGCGATCTTGAACACGGGTCCGTCGGCCTCGTTGAGAGCCTCGAGATCCGACTGCCGGGTCGCGGCGTCGGCAACCATGGTGCGAAGCTTGTAGATCTTGAAACGTCGGCGGTTCTGTCCGATCCGTTCCTGCACGTAGAAGACCGGGCCGGCCGAATCGAGCCTGATGGCGAGCGCGGCGATCAGCAGGATCGGCGACACCAGCACCAGCCCGGCTGCGGCCCCGACCAGATCGATGGCGCGTTTGACGACGTGCTGAATCGTGAACGGCTGGCCGCTGAACACGGAGACGACGGGCCGGCCACCGACCTCGTCGAGCATGGCGTGGCCCCAGCCGAGGTCGGCAACGTCTGCCACTACGCGAACGATCACCCCCTGCTCCTCGCACGTCGCGATCAACCGGCGAACCAGCGTGTGCGCCTTCTCGAGCGACAGGGCCACGAACACCTCATCGACCGAGTCCCCGTCGAGCGTCTCCTCCAGCTCGGTCACACTTCGCGCCTGCGAGATCGGATCGTTCGGGCCCGCGGCGTCGATTACACGGATCACGCGGTAACCGAGCTCCTCACGCTTGATGAGCTCCGCGGGAAGCCCGAGCGCTGAGTCGTCGTCTCCGATGATCACGACGTTCTTGATGTTGAAACCGCGACTGCGCAGTCGGCGCGCGAGCGCACGGAACACACGTCGCTCGGTTGCCAGCAAGCCGAGAACGGCCACGTAGTAGATGGCGAGGAACTGCCCCGTGACGAATGCGTAGTCGAGATAGATGGCGGCCGGAACCAGCGACACCACCGCAACCGCACTGGCCATGGCCAGATCCTTGAGCTCGCGCGCGCTCGGCGAGAGTCGATACGACCGGTAGAGCCCGAAACCAACCAGCGCGAGGTACCAGACGCCGATATGACCGAGCCCGAAGACAACGTTGAGCAGCGAAACGCGAAGCTCGAGGAACTCGCGCCAACCCGTCAGCGTACCGCCCTGAACGAAGCCGATGAGCACGGCGGCGAATACCAGCGCAACACTCGCAACGTCGCCCATCTTGAGCAGTACGATGAGCAACCTGCGCCTAGCTTCCGCCATACCTGACACCCTCGTCCGAAAGACGCTCCATTGTCGGAGAGGGTTCGATCAGTTCCGAACCCTCTCTCGTCAACCGATGGGGCGAGGTCTTCTCAGCAACTCGAATGGATGTCCAGAGTTCAACGTACAAGGTTGTGCGCACATCGAGCATCATGGAGTCATCCGCAAGGGGCCGGTCGGCGGTGAGCCGTCACGGTGTGATCTCGCACGGCCCGGCTGTGCGGTCAGTGCGATCAGTCGCGCGCGGGAAACGTCAGCACGTTGCCGACCTCGAGCCGGCGCACGTCCGTAAGATCGGGGTTCGCGCGCACGACGAGCTCGACGAGCTCGTCGTCGTAGGCACCGTAGACGCGGCGGACCAGCGAGTAGAACGTCGCACCTCGCTCGACTGTTACGCGCGTAACCGGCGCCCGCACGGCCGCCGACGTCGCAGGCGCAGGCGCAGCGGGCGCGATCGCGAGAACCGCGGGCACTTCCGGCTCGGCGACGGCCACGGCCACCGGCGCAGCAATCACGGGCGCTGCCGCGGCGGTTCCGGCCGACACCACCGTCGACGATGGCTGGCGGGAGACGAAGGGCCGCTCCTGCTGGCGCTGCCGTGCGCGTGGCGTTCCCTTTGCGAGCAACGCGTCCGCCGAAGGCGCCGCGAGCGGTCGACTGCTCGCAGGGCGCGAGCGCGTGACCACCAGGCCGGCAATCGACGCGACTTCCGGCTCCGGCACGGGTGCAGCAGAGACGACCGGCGCGGGCGGCTCGTCCATGCTGGCGAGTACATCAACCAGGATCACCGCCGCCGCCGTGAGTGCAGCCACAGCCAGGATAGCGCCGCCCACGTGGCGCGCCGTGCGCAGCAGCATACCCGGGCGCGCGCCGACGCTCGCGGCCACACCGACCGCGGCATGATCCAGCTCAGGGAAGGTCGGGAAACCGTCGATCTCGTCGAGCCCCTCTTGCTCGCCGCCGTCGGAATCGTTCTCGCGTCCGAAATCGAGCACGAATGCGAGCCCGACCCCTGCCATGAGCGAGAAGAATACGCCCAGCATGAGCTTGAGCCGCTTGCGGCCGGATTCCGGCGTGTTCGCAGGGATCGCACGCTCGACGACCGCCACGCTCATGATCTGCGATTGGCGCAGCGCGAGCTCGAAGCGATCCACCTCCTCTTTGCGGCGATAGACTCGATAGGCCTCGCTGGCAAGTGCCAGCTCGTGCTC
>SPBQ01000281.1 GCA_004525875.1 Myxococcales bacterium | reverse complement strand
GAGCTCCTCGAGGCGCCGGCCGGCCTCAGCCTGCTCGCCGACCACCGTCAGGCGGATCGCGATCTGCGGAAAGCTTGCACGAAACGCCACCCGTCCCTCGTCGGGATCGATCAGGCCGGAGACGACCTCATCGAGCGCCGACTCGCTCATACCGAAGGTCTGAAACGTGTGCGAGAGCACGCGAACATCGTCGCGCCCGAGCGAAGCGAGCCAGGGGATGACCTGCTCGTCGAGCATGGCCTTCATCTCGCGGGGTACGCCGGGAAGAACGACGCCAATGGGCTTACGGGCGCCGTCCGGGATCGTCAGCCGATAGCCGGGCGCGGTGCCGAGCGCGTTCTTCACGACGACGCAGCCGGTGGGTAGCTCGGCCTGGCGCAGGTTGTTTTCGGGCATGTTGCGGCCGAGGCTCTCGAAGAACGACCGGATCTTGTCGGCCTCTTCCTGGTCGCGACCGAGCTCGACGCCGGCGACGGCCGCGACCGTCTCGTTGGTGAGGTCGTCGGCCGTGGGCCCGAGACCGCCCGTGGAGATCACCACGTCGGCGAGTTCGAGGCTGCGGCGCCAGGCCCACTGCAGGCGGTCAAGATAGTCGCCCACGGTGATCTGCGACACGACGTCGTATCCGAGACCGGCGACGCGGTCGGCGATGTACGATGCATTGGTGTCGATGGTGCGGCCCTCGACCACTTCGTCTCCGGTCGACAGGATCGCCACGCGCAGGGACTTCTCACTCATGGGGTTTCTCCTTGTAGCATGACCCGCTGGCAGTTTCGCTTTTTCTACGCCTCTCGGTGAGAATTCTTGCGGCTCACAAAAAAGGGAGGATCAGACGCAGAACCAGATTGGCGTAGAGCCCCGCCACGACGTCGTCGAGGACGATCCCGAACCCGCCGGGCAGCGCCTCGCACTGCCGCGCCGGGGGCGGCTTGACGATATCGAAGAGTCGGAAAGCCAGGAAACCGGCCACCAGTGTCGTCACCGAGAGCGGCAGGAAGGCGACGGTGACGAGATAGCCGGCGATCTCGTCGATGACGACGGTTTGCGGATCCTTGGTGCCCGTCTCGGCGGCGAAGCGGTCGGCCGCCCAGATGGCCAGCGCGATGATCGCGAGCAGGATCAGCGTGTAGGGTGCGGCACCCAGACCCGTCGCCATGCCCACCAGCGGCGCCAGCGCGACGCCGGGCAAGGTACCGAAGGTGCCCGGCGCGGTCGGAGCGAGGCCGGTGTACGCTCCGGTGGCCAGGAAGCGGACCAGCGCCCGCATCAAGCGTCGTCGATTGCCGTGCGCAGGAACCCGAACACGGCCGCAAGACCCGCCTCGAGAAGGAACGAAGCCCAGCCGATCAGCCCGCCTGAGGCCGGCTCGATCAGCGTCATCACGAGCAGTCGGCAGAGCGCGATGCTGCCCCACAGCAGCCCCACGGCACCGAGCAAAGACCGGCCGCCGGGCCGCCCGGGCAAGGTGGCCCAGACGCCGAGGATCCCGAGCGCGATCGACACGCCGCCGTAAAACGCCCCGATCTCGCCGTAGCCGTTCGAGTTGCCGACCTCGACGGTGAGCCCGACCAGATCGCCGGTCATCTTGGGAGCCAGCACGGCCACAATGCCGAACAGGCCTGTAATGATGCTGATTGCGCGAATCGCGCGAACGATACCCGGCACGCTAGACCTCCCGCACAGTGGCCGGAGAAACCTACTCGCGCGGGGTCATGCTCGCAAACCTGCCGGGAGCGGCGGCAAGCGGTCGGTTCGGGCGGGGGGCTCGGGCGAGCCCCCGGAGCCGGTCAGTCGACGTCGACCGAGGCGGTGGCGATCCGCGTCATCTCCGGATCGTTGAAGCCGGCCTTCGCGTAGGCCCGGTCCATCATGTCGACCGTCATGCGGAAGGCCGCCAGAGCCGAGCCGTCGAGCGCATGTGAACGCGGCAGCTCCGCACTGAGCGGATCGATGTACATCTCGTCACGATACATCGCGAAGTGCAGGTGCGGACCGGTCGCCAGACCGGTCGCGCCCACGTAGCCGATGATCTGGCCCTTCCTCACCTCGGCGCCCGGCTTCATGCTCGCCTCGATGCGCGAGAGGTGCGCGTAGCCCGTCTCGTAGATGCTGTCGTGGCGGAGCTTCACGAAGCGACCGTTGCCGCCGTACCAACCGGCCTTGAGAACCTTGCCGGCGGCCACCGCGCGGACCGGAGTACCCGTGGGCGCCGCGAAGTCGACGCCGTAGTGGGGAACGTTACGCTTGAGGACCGGATGGAAGCGCTTGGTCGCGAAGTGCGAAGAGATGCGGGAGTAATCGACCGGGTAGCGGAGAAACGCGCGACCCAGGCCGTCTCCGGCTCGATTGTAGTATCCGGCGTGGCTGCCGTCGGGCATCGTGAAGTAGAAACCCTCGTGATGCTTGCCGCGGTCGGTGAGCTCCACCGCCAGCACACGGCCGGGAATCGTCCGGGCGGTATCGGTGCGGGTGAGCTCCTCGTACACGACGCGGAACGTCGAACCTTCGTAGACGTTGGCGAAGTTCACGTCCCAGCCGAGGATCTCCGCGATGTCCGACACGATCTTGTCCGGAATCCCCTGCGACTGCGCCGACATGTAGAGGCTGTGGTCGATGCTGGCGGTGATCGCGCGCAGCGCGCGGTCATAGACGATCTCTTCGCGGCGCGCGGTGACCCGGCCCTCGTCGTCGAGCTCGGCGACGAGTATCTCCTCGCCGGCTAGATCGAGCTTGAGCGATGCGAGGCGCTTGTCGGGCATGCGCATGGCAAGGCTGAGCGCTTGACCAGCGTAGATCCGGTTCAGATTGTGCTCGCGACTCGCGGCCGTGATCCACTCGTCGACCTCTTCACGCTCGAGCCCTAGATTCGACAGCACCTCCGTCATGGTTTCCCCTGAGCGGATGCTGTGCTTGAGCTCGTGCGTGTAGGCGACGGTCTGGATATCACCGTCGTCGGCCGGCCCGGCCTGTTGTGCCAGGAAATCGTGGAACGGGTTGGGTGTCGGCTCGGCACGCCTCGACCCGGATGCCGGCAGAAACGGGCCCACCGCGAGCGGATCGAATGGCAGGCCGTGGCGGTGATCAGCGGGGACGGCGGCAACGATCTCGAAATTCTCGTCGACGGAAAGCGAATCCGGGCCCGGGCGCAGCGGTCCCATGTAACCACAGTCGGCGTACTCCACGTCGCTCGGCCGCGGCGGGCCGATGAGCTCGGCCGGCTCCAAGGACACGGCAGCCGCTACGGCTACACGTGCGGGAGCGGATTGCTTGCCCGCGCGCTCACGAGTCGGACCGACGAACTCGCCGGGGTCGACGTTCAGCTGCATCGAGAACTCGCTCGACGGAGGTTCGGTACGGCGACGGAGCCGATCGAACATCGGCTCGGGCGGGCCCAGGAACGACGCCATCGCCAGGCGCGGCGAGTGGCCGATCACCTCCTCGGCACGCGCAGCCAGGATCGTGGGAGGAATCATCGGCCCTGCGAAGGCGATCTGGATCTCTTCCTGCTGCGCTTCGCGCACGTCGGGGCCCGCAATCGCGGCCATCGCCAAGATCTGACGATCGCTGAGCACGGCGTTTGCCGAGCGGTCGATGCGGTAATCCGACCAGGAAAATAGCGAAAGAAACGCGGTGAATAACATCACCGACGCAGGATTGAGGACGCGATAACAGAGCCGAGGCAGAACCCCGGCCTCAAACAACCACCACACCACCTACACACCCCAGTTTCTTTTGGCCTTACCCGTACTTACAGGCCAAAAACGCAAGTTTAAGGTTGCCTACCCACCCTCCGAAAGTCAACAGACAAGCACTGTATTTCCGCGCAGTTGCCAGCCTCGAACGTCAAGGGTAGTCAGGTCGCTGAACACCGTTGCTCCTCTGTTCCGACGAACGGCGATCACATTCGTTCATGCCCGCGCACGATATTCGTAGTGTCGGCCTCGATGTCGGCGACAAGCGGATCGGCGTTGCGGTGAGCGACGCACTGTCGATCACCGCGCAACCTCTCACGGTGATCGAGCGGAGCGGAACCCGGCGCGACATCGCGAAACTCGAAGACGCGCTGGCGCCGTACACAATATCGCGCGTTGTCATCGGTCTTCCGCTACAGCTCGACGGGTTCGAGGGGCAACAGGCCGAGCGTGTGCGCGCATTCGCCGACGCGTACGCTGATGCGACCGGCCACGCTATCATCTTCCAGGACGAACGCTTCACGACGGCCCAGAGCGAGCGCTTGCTCGTTTCGTCCGGCGTCCGTCGCAAGAAGCGACGACAGGTCGTCGACAAGATGGCGGCCACGCTGATCCTGCAAGCTCATCTCGACACGGAGTCCGGTGG
>SPBQ01000241.1 GCA_004525875.1 Myxococcales bacterium | reverse complement strand
GCGCTCGCGCAAGCCTCAGGGTCCGCGACATCGCTGACGAGGGTTTCGACGCCTGCCTGGCCGAGGCCGGCTCGCGCGCCGGCGACGTTCGCGGCGGTCTCGGCCAGACCGTCCGCATTGACGTCAGTGCAGAAGAGATCGGCGCCCTCGGTGCCAAGCCGCTCGGCCGTGGCCCGACCGATGCCGGAGGCCGCACCGGTGATGAGCACGACTCTGTTCTCGAAACGATTCATCCTCTGCTCCTGCGCTCGGGGATCGGCGAGGCGAAGGAGAATGAAACAGTGCCAGGCGTAACGCCACTTGCGCGCGAGGAGCCGCGCGCCGCCGTCAGTCGCTGCGCGGACCCGGCATCAGGAACCAGAGGATCACGTAGGCGATGATCCCCGGAAATGCGACGCTCAACACCGACACAACTACGTAGATCAACCGCACACGAAACGGCGGCCAGCCGAGATACTCGGCGATCCCGGCGCAGACCCCGGCGATCATGCCGTTGCTCGATCTGTGAAGTGCCCTTCCCTCGCTCATGGGTGCCCTCCTCTCTCGCGATCGGACGCGGTGACGACAGCCTGCGCCACGCGGTGAAACCGCCGCAGTTGAAGGAAGTACATCACGACGAACAGTCCGATCAACAGCCGCGCAAAGCCGAAACTGATGCGCCACAACGAGATCGCCAGCGGCGTCCAGTTGGCATAGCCGGTCGCGACAACGCGACGTCCGGCCCCATTCGCCGGAACACGAACGGCACCAGCGGCCTTGCAGCTCGACGACCTGCCGGCGCACGCGGGCTTTACGAAGCGACCAGCGCTTGATAATGGAACGCGTTCTATCGATACGGCGATCTCCATACATGGAAGTCCCGCCGGTCCGGAAGGTTTCCCGCTCGTGAGTAAACGCATGACCCCCCGCTCCGTCGTCGGCCAGCTCGCCGACGGCATGACGATCGGCATCGGCGGCTGGGGAGCGCGGCGCAAGCCGATGGCGCTCGTACGCGAGATCGCCCGCTCCTCGCTGAAAGATCTGACCCTGGTCTCGTACGGCGGACCGGACGTCGGACTGCTGTGCGCAGCGGGCAAGGTCCGCAAGCTCGTCTTCGGCTTCGTCTCGCTCGATCTCATCCCGCTCGACGCGCACTTCCGCGCCGCCCGCCAGGCCGGCGAGCTCGAGGTGATGGAGCTCGACGAGGGCATGCTGCAGTGGGGCCTTCGCGCCGCAATGATCCGGCTGCCGTTCTTGCCCACACGCGCGGGCCTGGCCTGCGACGTCGAGACCCTCAACACCGAGATCAAGACCGTCACCTCTCCCTACGAGGACGGCGAGGTGCTGCTGGCGATGCCGGCACTCGAGCTCGACGCGGCCCTCGTCCATGTGGACAACGCCGATGAGCGCGGCAACGGCCAGATCCTCGGTCCCGATCCGTACTTCGACGACCTGTTCTGCGGTGCGGCCAAGAAGCGCTTCGTCAGCTGCGAACGCATCGTCGAGACGAGCGAACTCACCCAGCTCGGTCCGTTACAGACCCTGGTGCTCAATCGTACGCTCACCGACGGCATCATCGAGACGCCGTTCGGAGCCCACCCGACCGCGTGCGTTCCCGCCTACGGCATCGACCTCGATCATCTCAAGCTCTACTCGGCGGCGGCCAAGGACGCCGAGGCGCGAGCCGAGTACTGGAAGAAGTACGTCGACGTGGACGACGCGGCGTACTTGAAATCAGTGGGCGGCGGTGAACACGTCTCGTCGATCCCGGCCCCGGTGTTCTGATGGACCACGGCGACTACACGCACGCAGAGCTCTGCATCGCCGCCTGCGCCGAGGCATGGCGCGGCGACGGCGAGGTGCTGGCCTCGGGAATGGGACTCGTACCGCGGCTTGCAGCCGGTCTGGCCCGACTCACCTTCAGCCCCGGCCTGCTGATGAACGACGGCGAGTGCCGGCTCGTCGCCGAGCCCATCCCTGTCGGTCCACGTGGCGACTACGAGCCAAAGATCGAGGGCTGGTTGCCGTTCCAGCGCGTGTTCGACCTGCTGTGGAGCGGCCGGCGCCACGCCATGACCATGCCCACGCAGCTCGATCGCTTCGGCAGCTCGAACATCAGCGTGATCGGAGATCACGCCAAGCCGAAGGTGCAGCTTCTCGGCGTGCGCGGCATTCCCGGCAACACCATCAACCACCCCTGCAGCTTCTTCGTGCCGACACACACGACACGCGCGCTCGTGCCCGCCGTCGATATGGCCTCGGGCGTCGGCTACGAGCCGGCACGCTGGCGCAAGGGCGTGCGCAACGACCTGATGGAGCTGCGCCTGGTCGTCTCCAACCTGGCCGTGCTCGACTTCGGCGGCCCCGATCACACGATGCGCGTGCGCTCGGTCCATCCCGGCGCCACGCTCGACGAGGTTCGTGAGAACACCGGCTTCGAGCTGATGGTGACCGACGATTGCGGCGAGACGCCGGCGCCCACCGCCGAGCAGCTGCGGCTGATCCGGGAAGTCCTCGATCCACACGACCTGCGCGCCTCGGTGTTCGCGAAGCCGTTCGCTGAGAGGTGATGCACCCCGCGCTGGACACCGAGCTGTGCAGACGCTTCGGCGTTCGCTACCCCATCATCCAGACCGCAATGGGCTGGGTCGCCACGCCCGAGCTGGTGGCGGCCACGGCCAACGCTGGCGCCATGGGATTCCTCGCGTGCGCAGTGCTCCGGCCCGAAGATGCAGAGCGCGCGATCCTGCGCGTCAAGGAGCTCACCGACCGACCGTTCGGCGTCAACTTCCTCATGGAACAGCCGGGCGCCGATGACATCGCCGACCTCATCGTTAGCCACGGCGTCAAGGCGGCCAGCTACAGTCGCTCCCCCAAGCGCAGCTACGTCGAAAGGTTCAAGCAGGCGGGCGTGGTGTGCGTACCGACCGTCGGACAGGTGCGGCACGCCGTCAAGGCCATCGAGCTCGGTGCCGACATGATCGTGTGCCAAGGAGGCGAAGGCGGCGGGCACACCGGCTCGGTACCGACCTCGTTGCTGCTTCCCCAGGTACTCGACGCGGTCGACGTCCCAGTGGCCGCGGCCGGCGGCTTCCACGACGGGCGCGGACTCGCCGCCGCCCTCACCTACGGCGCAGCCGGCATCGCGATGGGCACACGATTCCTGCTCACCTCCGACAGCCCAGTGCCGCGGGCCACGCTCGATCGCTACCTGGCCGCATCGGTGCTCGACACGCGCGTGACGGTCGAGGTCGACGGCTTACCCCATCGCGTGGTAGTCAACGAATTCCTCCGAAAGCTCGAATCGGGAAACGCGATCACGCGCCTGTGGCGTGCGCTGCGTAGCGGGCTCGCCTACCGGAAGATGTCGGGCGCATCGATCCGCGAGCTGCTGTCCGCGGCGATATCGATGCAGCGCAGCGAGCGGCTCACGCGCACGCAGACGCTCATGGCCGCCAACTCTCCGATCTTCATCCAGCGCGCGATGGTCGAGGGCCATCCGGCCGAGGGCGTGCTGCCGAGCGGACAGGTCGCGGGCGTGATCGAAGATCTGCCGAGCTGCCAGGAGCTCATCTCGCGCATCGTCGCGGAGGCTGACGCGCGGCTGAACTCGCTGGCCGCCGCGCCGGCGGCGGCATCGGCCTGAGCAAGGCGCGTGAGACGTACCGCCACCAAGATCGTCAATAAGGTCGCGCGGATCGTCGTATCGATCCTGTTCGGTGGATTCGTTACGCTCCTGACGATCTACGTGCTGCAAGCCCGCGCTCTGCCTGATCTCACCATCTGGCACTCGTACGAGCTCGCGGACGAGTACGATGCCGACGATTCCGACGCCACGTTCGACGGCTACCTCGCGCACGAGCACGAGCTATTCGACGAGCTCGATCGCATGACGGTCGAACACCGGCGGGTCGGCATCGCCGCACGCTATGACCGCTTCAGCCCGGGCAGCCGTTCGAACCCGGCGGGGCGCGGCGGTCACAACTGGAACCGGACGTATGTACTGCGCCCGGAGAAGGTACGCGGCGCCGCGCTCTTGCTTCACGGGCTGTCCGATTCACCGTACAGCCTGCGCGCCGTGGCAGACGTCCTCGAAGACCTCGGATACTACGTCGTCGGTCTGCGCGTTCCGGGCCACGGGACGATGCCCGGCTCGCTCACCCGGGTCCGGGCAGAGGAGTGGGAGGCCGCCGTGACGCTGGCGGCAAGGCACGTGACGGCGATCGCCGACGAGGCCGGCAACGAAGCACCGTTCATCATGGTCGGCTATTCCAACGGCTCCGCGCTGGCGGTGGACTACACGCTCGAGACCATCGAGCACGACGAAGGCCGCGTGCCCGATCGGCTGATCCTGCTCTCACCGGCGCTCACGGTTTCCAAGCTTGCGGCCCTCGCGCGCGTGCAGCTGTGGCTTTCCCATGTTCCCGGGCTTTCCAAGCTCGCATGGACCGACATCCTGCCCGAGTATGACCCCTACAAGTACAACTCGTTCCCGGTCAACGCCGGCCGCCAGATCTACCGGCTCACGGGGAAGATCCGCGAGCGGGTGCTCGCCCTGTCCGCGCAACAGAAGAAACGGTTCCCGCCCGTGCTGGCGTTCGGCTCGGCCGTCGATGCGACCGTACCGCCGACCTCGGTGCTCGAGCTCGAGCAGGCCATCGGTCCGAACGGCTCCGAGATCGTGCTGTTCGACATCAACCGGATGAGCGCGGCGGCCGACATGATCCGCGCCAAGGGGCTCGCCTACCTTCCACCACTCCTGGACGCCGACGACCTGT
>SPBQ01000389.1 GCA_004525875.1 Myxococcales bacterium | reverse complement strand
GAACCTTGCCGTCCTCGAAGTAGACCGCGCTGTTGTAGAAGAAGTGCTGTGCCGTCTCCTCGACCAGGCCGACGACGAGCGACATCCCCTTGGAGAGCTCGGCGAGCGCCTCGAACACGGGCCCGTCACGCTCGGCCGCGACCTCGGGAACCATGTCCTTGAGCCGGTAGCCCGTCAGGCTGAGCTCGGGGAAGAAGAGAACCTCCACACCGTCGGCGCGCGCGGCCTCGACGGCCTCGATATGAAGCTCCAGGTTGCGCTCCAGGTCTCCGAGTGCGGGCGCCAGTTGGGCCACGCCGAAACGGGGTCCGCGCGCCGGTCGTCGGTGCGATTTGGAGCTTTCGGGGTTCGCTTCGGTCGTCACTTTGGCCTCCGGAGTCACGCCAGCAACGCCGGCGAAACCCGCAGTCTTGCACAGACGAAAAGCCGTGACACCCCCGGCGCAGCAGCGGCGCTCCGGGCTCCGGCGTCACCGGCTCCCGCGTTGTCTCTACACGGCCACCGTGCAGAATTGGCGCATGCCTCGAGTGAAGACCTGCGTGAAGGAAGACACCGGCAAGGTGGCGCTGGTCGAGCACGACCTACCCGACCCGGGGCCGGGCCAGGCCCTGATCCGGACGACGCTGACCACCATCTGCGGCTCGGACATCCACATCTGCGACGATATCCCCGAAGTCCCGCTGGGAATGCCGATGGGCCACGAGGGCGTCGGGATCGTCGAGGCCGTCGGTGAAGGCGTGGAGCGCTTCAGCCCGGGAGACAAGGTCGTCGCCTGCTGCCTGATGAGCTGCGGCTCCTGCGATCGCTGCAACGACGACCAGATGGGAATTTGCGAGACTCTGGGCGCTCCGATGAACCTGGTGTTCGGGGCACAGGGCGAGGCGTTCATCTGCAGCGGCGCCGACCATTCGCTGGCCCGGCTGCCCAAGGGGGTCGACGACCGCCAAGCGATGTTCGTGGCCGATGTGCTGTCCACCGGCTTCGGGGCCATCGAGCGCGCGGAGCTCCGGGCCGGCCAGTCGGTCGCGATCTTCGCCCAGGGTCCGGTAGGGCTGTGCGCCACGCTCGGAGCGAAGCACTACGGTGCCGAGCCGATCATCGCGGTCGAAGGGTTGCCCGAGCGCCGCGAGATGGCCAAGCGACTCGGCGCCACCCACGTCGTGAGTCCGGGTAACGCGCAGGAAGAGATCATGAAGATCACCGGCGGACGCGGCGTCGATGTCGCCGTGGAATGCCTCGGTAAGCAAGAAACGTTCGAGAACTGCTGCAAGGTCACGCGTCTCGGTGGTACGGTTTCATCGGTCGGCGTCTACGCGGGCATCCCGTCGCTGTCGCTGCCGACTGACGGCAGCTTCGTACATCGCAAGATCGTCACGACGTTCTGCCCCGCAGGCGCCAGGAGGCTCGAGTACCTTCTCGACCTGATCGAGACCGGCAAGGTCGACCCCACGCCGATGCTGACCCACGACAGCACGCTCGCGAACATCGTTGAGTCCTACGATCAGTTTCGCCACCGTCACGATGGCGTGATCAAGATCGCGATCACGATGTAGCGATGCGCGCGTGAGCAGAAGACCCGGCTACGAGACGCTCGAGCCAGCCGGCGGCGTTCCCGTGAAGATGTGGACGCACGGCGTCGCTGTCGAGAACGAAGCACGCCGGCAGCTCGAGAACATCGCCAGGCTCCCGATCGTCCACAAGTGGGTCGCCGCCATGCCGGACGTGCACTACGGCATCGGCGCAACCGTCGGCAGCGTAATCCCCACGGTTCACGCGATCATCCCCGCGGCCGTCGGCGTCGACATCGGCTGCGGCATGATGGCCGTCCAGACGACGATCGACGCGTCACGACTGCCCGACAACCTTCGGACGATCCGCAACGCCATCGAGGAGGCCGTGCCGCACGGGCGTAGCGCCGGCGGTCGCGATCACGGAGCGTGGCGGCAACCACCGGCAGAGGTCAGTGAGGCCTGGGGCGAGCTGGCCGGACGCTTCGACGTTATCGTCGAGAAGCACCGGTCGATCGCGCGCAGCAACCGCGACATCCACCTAGGCACACTGGGCACCGGGAACCACTTCATCGAAGTGTGCCTCGACGAGGCCGATTGCGTATGGGTCATGCTGCACAGCGGCTCGCGCGGCGTCGGCAACAAGATCGGCCGCTACTTCATCGAGCTCGCCCGCAAGGACATGGAGCGTCGGCAGAGGAACCTACCCGATATGAACCTGTCCTACTTCGAGGAGGGCAGCCCTCATTTCGACGATTACGTGGAGGCCGTCAGCTGGGCGCAGGAGTTCGCCCGCAGGAACCGCGAGTTGATGATGAGCCAGACACTCCGTGCGATGAAACGCACGAACGCGCTGCCCAAGTTCGAGGTCACGGACATGGTCGTCGACTGCCATCACAACTACGTGGAGCGAGAGCATCATTACGGTTCAGACGTCTACGTCACGCGCAAGGGCGCGGTCCGGGCGCGTGACGGCGAGCTCGGTATCGTTCCCGGCAGCATGGGCGCGAAATCGTACATCGTCCGCGGACGCGGCAATCCCGAGAGCTTCCACAGCTGCAGCCACGGCGCCGGTCGGGCGATGTCGCGACGGGCGGCGCGCGAGCACTTCACCCTGAAGGACCACCGCGCGGCCACCGAGGGAGTGGAGTGCCGCAAGGACCGCGAAGTCCTCGATGAGACCCCCGGCGCGTACAAGCCCATCGACAAGGTCATGAAGGCCCAGCGCGACCTGGTGGCCATCGTCCACACGCTCAAGCAAGTGGTCTGTGTGAAGGGATGAATCGGCCACGAGTCATGGGGGCCGCTGCCCTTGCTGCGTACCTGACCCTGTCCGTCATCTCACTTGCCGGGTGCTCCGGAGCCTCCCGCATCGTCTACCCGATCTTCGACGTCGAGGTGTCGTCGCCGCGACTCGTCAGCCTCACCAGTGAGCCCGTGACCCTTCACGTCCAGCCCTTCGCGCTGCCGGCGAATGAGCAGGAACCGACGCGCATCGGGAGCGCGCGAACGGGCGTGTCGGGACGGTACGCCAGCGTGCGTCTGTCCGAGCACCCCTCCGAGCTACTGGCCCGCACGCTCGAGACAGCGCTTGCAGGAGCCGGGATCCGTATCGTCGACGCGGACGTGACGACGTACTCGATCTCGGGCAGGATCGGCCGATTCGAAGTCGAGGAGCGTCACGTCGAAGACAGCCTCGAGAGCTCGGTCGCGTACGTGAGATTCGAGGCTACCCTCGACGACGCCTCGGGCGCGCGGCGGTGGTCGAGAGCGTTCGAGAGCGAGGCCGTATCCTATCCGTCGCTCGACGCGACCAAGCTGCAGAAGCGGATGCTGCAGCAGGCCATCGCGGAGACCGTCCAGGCGCTGGTCGACGATCGAGCACTGTGGCGGGCGCTCGGGCTTCGGCCTGCGTCGTGACCCTCGACGGCTAGCTCCCTTAG
>SPBQ01000051.1 GCA_004525875.1 Myxococcales bacterium | reverse complement strand
TAGGCGTAGACCGCCGCCGCCATGTAGCGCTCGGGCTTCGCGACGGCCTGGCCGTAGAGGAACGACAGTTCGGCCAGGCCGAATAGCAGGTCCGGATCGCCGTCCGCGCCGACCATGGCCCGATGCAGCGCGGCGATCGCGAGCTCGGGGTGTTCCTCGAAGACCTCGGCAAGACCGCGTTCGAGAAGCACGTTGCGGGTCGGCCAGCTCGGCTCGCCCGTGGTGACGGCGCTGCGCGTGAGATCCGCACGGGCAGTCGTGAAATCGACACGCACAGCTCGCGCGGGCGCCGCGCATGCGGCGAGAGTCAGGCACAACGCCGCGAGAACGACCGGGCGCGGGGATGACGAATGAACGGATCCTGTCACATTAAAACCGCGCTCGGCGGGAGCTGCGTCGGCGTGCTGCCGTTTCTCGTTCACTTCCATCGATTCTGGCGGCTCCCCGGCTAGCTCAGGACCGGCAAGCGTCACGATCGCGGAATTCCATTCGGGACCGAACGCGAGCGGAATGACGGCTCCATCTCGCCAAAGAAGATCGGCTTCTCATCCACTCGGACGAAGGCCGCCGCCACTTCCGACGCAAACTGCCTATAGGCGCACGCCCCCTCTGGCTCGGGGATGACCGGCCAGACACAGATCGGCCCATCTTCTAGCCGTCGAGCAGGCTACTTGGAAGCTAGACGGTGCCATGAACCTGATCGTCCATCCGGCGGCCTCGGGCATATCCTGCTTGTGTCGCGATATCGAGGAGGCTCAGCAAGAACCTATGGTAGAGCCAGAGTGCGTAGCTGATGATCTTCTGTCCAGAAGTGGCTGACGAGTCACAGACGAACAATCGGAGCAATCGCGTCACCGTTGCAGTGGACGGCGGTGCAGTCGCCAGCGCTGGACTTCCTATACGCGGCCCACGAAGGCAATATCACGAAGATGGTGACGGTCGGCGCGCACCTCGCCGGGTTCCCGGACGCATCCTGAGCACATGCGCAAGTCCCGCTTCTGGTTGGCTGTCGCGATCATTCTCTGTCTCTTCGTCTTCACCCGAGCCGTGCTCAACCTGGGGCTCACGCCGTTCTTCGACTGGGACACCTACAAGTACCTCGGCGCAGCCGACTCCCTCTGGGCCGGGCAGGGTTGGCCGCCGATCTTCACTTCGGGAAAGGTCGACGGCAAACCGATGGCCGTGATCGGTGGACTCCTCCACATCATGCCCGGCTACGTCGGGTTCATCCTTCTAACGTGGATGATCTCGGGAGGGATCACGATAACGGGGATCTGCGTTCTGCAGTCCGTTCTCTGCTTGATCGCCTATTCCCTTGCGGCCTACTGGGTCGGGCGCACCCTCGGGCGGACCGTCGGACTTCTCGTGCTCGCCGTTCTCACCCTCTCACCGACCACCGCTTTCCTCGAGCACATGGTCATGCCCGGAGGTCTCGCCACCGCGTGCGTCATGGTGAGCATGGCGCTGGCCGGGACAGCGTCACCGAGAGACGAACCGCCTGGCCGCTACCTTCCGGGTGCCGGCCTCGCCGGCCTCGGCATGGCCATCGCGATCCTTCTGCGCACGAGCTCCACAGCATACGTTCCTTTACCTGCCTTGCTGGTCCTTTGGCGTCCCGGCCGCTGGCGCGCGACCGCCCTCTGGCTTGGTTTGTACACCCTCACGACCGTGTTGCCGCTGGTTCCGTGGGCGCTTCACAACCACAACCAGCATGGAATCTTCGCCCTCAGCGCCAGCACAGGGAGGAATCTGTACTTTAGCGCTGCCTGGGGAAACACCATCGACCGCGCGGCCATGCTCCGGCTGTACGGTATCGAAAGACCCTCGAATCCACGAGACACGTTCATGATCACTCGACGCGAACTCATGAGCCTCCTGGCCGGTGGCTTGACGATGGTCGAAGCGGACGCCGAGTTGCGACGACGCGCCCTGGAAGCCTACCGTGGACACGGATTGCTCGCGCTGCTGCAGCAACGCCATCTCGTCCTGTTCGATCTGTTCGATCTCGGCGACACGATTCCGGGCCGTCGCTCGTTACGAGGTGGACGGGAATGGTACTTTTCCTCCCCGCACTACAGCTCCGGACCTCGCCAACACATCGAAAGGACCCTCGGCTATGTAGCGAGCAAAGCACTGGTTGAGGGAATGGAACGAGACCAGACGAGGACACGAATCGCCGAGTCTTTCGTGTCGCGCTGGGTCACTCTGGCAACGCTGGAAGGGATTCCCCTGCTCGTCGGCTTTCTCGTATCTGTCGCCATCCTGCTCCTTCGTGGCCGGGAACAGTGGCCGTTCATCATCGGTTTCGCTGCGCCGCCGCTAGCATTTCTCGCGATGTACACCTTCTTCGGTGCGCCCACCTACCGCTACCAGTTTCAGCTCCACCCGTTCATGCAGGTGACGATCCTACTGGCTATCTGCACCGTATTCGCGCATGCACGGACGGCGCAGTCGAGATCTCGGCCTGTCAACGAAGGAAGCGGACGCGTAGCGGATGAATCGCGTGCTTCCTCGCCGGGCCCGAGGTAGCCGGGCGCGACGAGACGGTTGGCGAATCGCTTGCATCGCAGTATAGTTTCATTGGTCCGTCGATTTCAGCGTTCCGGTCGGTGGCAACGCGTGACTCCATCGACTGCAGGTTCAAAGACGGTGAGCACGGAATCCTCCCAGCGCGACCACTATGACGCGATTGCATCACAGTACGAGGCGCACTACGACGATGCCGCGAGTCAGCGCTACCGCGATTCCTTCATCAACGACGCGATGTTCGCGGGCATCCTACTCCAGGACACGCAGGTTCTGGAGGCGATGTGCGGAAGTGGTCAAACGACGCGCTATCTCGTCGGCCGCGGCGCACGAGTAACCGGTCTCGATATTTCCGCCCGCCAGGTCGAGGCGTTCGAGCGTCGTTGGGCCGGATGTCGAGGCGTCCGCGCCTCGATTCTGGAGTCAGATCTGGACAGCGATTCCTTCGATTGCGTGGTCGTTGTCGGGGGCCTGCACCACGTGCACCCCTATGTGAAGGAGGCGGTAAGCGAGATCCACAGACTGCTGAAGGTGGGGGGCTACTTCTGTTTCATGGAGCCGCATGCCCGGTCGTTCCCGGACCGGATTCGCCAATTCTGGTACAAGCGCGACCCTCTCTTCAACGACAACGAAGCTGCGATCGATGTCGCCCGGTTGAAGCGGGATTTCGCCGATGAGTTCACCTTTCGTCGCGAATCATACCGAGGAAACTTGGCGTACTTGTTCGTTCTCAACTCGCTGGTATTTCGAGCTCCGCTGTCCCTGAAACGTGCGTACTCTCCGGCCCTTCTCCGGATCGAATCCGTGCTGCAACCGTTTCAGCGTCGCTCGACTTCCTGTTTCGCCGTCTGCCAGTGGCAGAAAAAGTAGCCGGACTGCTGCAGATACGCGCCGGCACGGCCGGCCGCCGGCGTGCCGTCAGATCTTCGTTCCGGACGCGCGCCAGCTCACGCCGACATAGCTACTGATGTGGACGTCCGTGAATCCCTCCGAGAACCACTCTTCGATGGCTTCTCGCGCGAGGAAGACGGTTTGCGGCGCGTTGAGCTTGTCGAACACGTTGAGCACGTTTCGCTGGAAACCGAGTCGGCGAAAGTTGCCGAAGTAGTCGTAGTAAGGGAGGCGGCGCAGCGGTAGCAGGTAGAGGGTGTACACCGGTACGTAGAGCAGCGCCGTCAAGACGTATGCTAATCGCAGTAGCACGCGTCGCGGCCAACGACCGTACACGGCTCTCTTCAGCGGCTCGACGATCCAACGGTTCAAGGCGTTCCCTTCGTGGGAGTACACCCAGATGATCATGCGGCCACCCGGGCGGACGTGGCGTAACAGGTTCATGAAGCTCGCGCGCGGGTCGTCGGTGTGGTGGATGACCCCGATGCTGTACACGATGTCGAACTGGCGGCGGAGATCTACTTTCGCAACATCTCCTTCAACAGTGGATATGTTTGTGAAGTGTTCGGACTTGTCTGCCGCCAGCGCGGAGCAGTTGAGGTCGATGCCGACCACCTCGCGGGCGTGCGGTGCTACGAAGCGCAAATGCTGGCCGCCCCCACAACCGCCGTCGAGTACGGTCTTGCCGCGGAAATCTTCGATGGCGTTGGGGAAGATCCAGTCGCGGAAGAGCGTCTCGTTGGTGTCTTCGAGTGTCCGCCACTGCCACAGCCACGCCGCTTCGTTCCCTGATGGGCTCATAGCGCGCGGTCCGTGTCGGTGCGAGAACTGTCTTCGAAAGGCGATTTCTCGATCAGCGCCTCGACGACCAAGCCTAGACCCACGAGCAAGGCGCTGACTTGCAGCACGATGACGATGAACGTCCGAGCGTCGCCCCACAGCGCAAGCACACCAACAACGGGGAGCATGATCAGGACGTTCACGACCGCGGCGAGGATGAAGAGCTTGATGGGATTCAGGCGTACAGTGATCGAGGTGATGATCTGTAGCGCGCGCAGCGAGTCGCGCGCGTATCTCACCTTCGAGGATCCGGTGCGCTTCAGATACTCCACCGGCACGTAGCTTACCGGTAGTGCCTGCATCATGAAGAGCAGCGTGATCGAGGTCGTGAATGAGAAGCCGTAGCTCATGTGTGGCAGGAGGGGCAACACGGCGTCACGGTCGAAGACGCGCATCCCCGAGTTTACATCCGGTACCGGACGCCCGACGATGAACTGCACTACCCTGCGAAACAACCATCGCAGGATCCGCATCCGCCAGGACGTCATATAGTGCGCACCGTGGCGATGCCCCACGACCATGGCCAGACCGCGCCGGTACTCTTCGAACAGGTCCAATAGCTTGGCTGCGGGGTAGGAGCCGTCCGCGTCGATGATGGCGACGGCAGGAAAACGCGCAGCGCGGATACCCCGCATCAGCGAATAGCCGTAGCCTCCGTTCTGTACGTTGCGCAGAACTTGAACCCCGGCCTTTTCCGCCAGCGTCGCGGTTTCATCGGTGCTGCAATCATCGACGACGATGATCTCCGACTCGACGCCGAGCTCACCGAGCACCGCGGTCACCTGCTCGAGAACGCCCGCAATCGCACCGGCCTCGTTGTAAGCCGGAATCACTACGGACAGGACGTCGCCCCGCGCTCGCGTGCCCACGCCGGCGCGGCTGACTTCGGGCGATCCTTTCTGCATCGATTTCGTTTCGGGCATCGGGCGACGTCCGCTCCTACACGGCCGTCGCCAGGCAGACCGCGGAGATTCCGAAAGGCGGCTCGACGAATCTCTCCGCCATCCGCGCAACCGGCACGATCAGCTTGTCGAACACGCCGACCTGCGCCTTCGTGCCTTCGTTCACGCTGCGGATCCTCAGGATGCGATAGTTCACGTACCATCCGATCGCACCCACCGCGTTGAAGTACATCGTACGATCTACGCGAAAGCCGGCGGCTTCTACTTTTCTCGCGATTTCCGACTTCGTGTATCGCCGGTAGTGACCCGCCGCCTCGTCGAGTGTGCCATAGAGCGCCGCGTGTGCGGGAACCAAGACGGCGGCAGTCCCGCCGGTGGGCAAAAGGCGACGGATCGCGGCCAGTATCGCCTCGTCATCTTCTATGTGCTCGATGACGTTGATTGCCGTCACCGACGTACAGCGGTGAACCTCGGCCTGGTCGGCGAGCGACGGATCGGTCACGTCCGCCACCAGTCCGTACCATTCCGCGTGTCCCGCCATTCTCTCGCGTACATGCTCGATCATGTCGGATTTCAGATCGACCGAGACCACCCTTTCTCGACCGAGAAGCACCCGTGTGAACTCGCCTACTCCGCAGCCGATCTCCAGGACTCGAGGCCCGATGTGGGACGACATGACCTCCAGCTGCCACCGGAAATAATTCGTCGCCCCTTCCATCGCGACGGAGGAGACCGCGGCCGCATCGGCGCCAAAGGCGGTGGTGTGATCGGTCATCAACCTTTATCTTTACCTCAATCGCCGGGATCGGGACAAGACCAGTGGAGTGCCCCCCCTTCGTGGGCAGCCCCTGGCTTCGCTTGCTGGGCGGCCGACCGGCGACGCCTCCCGTCGTTGACCGACGACGTGCTGTTCGAGGCTGGACGACATGGTTCTACACGGCCTCAGGAGACAAGCAGCGTGAAGGATCTTCTCTCCCGCCTACTCCCGGCCGGACACCGATCCACCATTGATCTGCTCGTCTTGTCGGGGCTCACCCTGCTGGCAGTTGCGGTCCACCTCTCCGTCTTCTCGCTCACCATGCCGCCCTGGCTGCAGATGACCCTGCCCGTCGGATGGTACGACAAGACATTGCGAAACGGCGTAACCGGCTACGCGCTGGCGGTCGACGGTCAATTGCTGCATCGCGAGAACTTCCCGAGCTTCGACCATGTCCTGATGCTGCTTGGGGCCGAGGCGGCAGCCGACAAATTCGCGGTCCGTCTCGTATTCGCTCTGGTCGCATCTGTCTTCTTTCCTTTCCTTGATGCCACCACCTGCTTCGTGATTGCCAACGCGCTCGGATGGATCTTCGGCGTGCTGTTCTGCGCCTTGTTCGCCGTGGAACTTTGTAAGCTGACCGGACGTGGCCAGGGAAGGAGAGCCGGTCTGCTGGCCGGCGCACTCGCGATGCTTGGCTCCGGGTTTTGGTATCATTTCACGGATTTCAGCGCGCATTTATGGGCCTTCACAACCTACTTCGGCGGGGCCTATGCGATCCTCAAGAGCAGGGTCTGGCAGCGTCAACTCGCTTGGGTCGGCCATCTGGCGCTGGGCGCGGTACTCGCGTTCGCGACACTGGCCTACAACACGGCGCTCGGTCTGTTGCTCACGTATATCGTGGCGGCCTTGGCGGGCAGGAACGACGTCCGGCATGTCGCCGTGGCGGTGGCTCTTGCGCTGGCGGTCCCGGCATTCTGGCCGACTGCGATGAACGCCTTGAGCGTCACGGAGATCGACTATCGAGGCGACGAGTCACGATATCTGATGCGAGCGATCGACTCGTGGCGGCAATCCCTATCCGACGGAACGATCATCGGGGACACGTTTTTCTATGCCTCCCAGTTCATCACCGCCGATTTCATCTGGTTTGTGTGCGGGTTCGTCGGTCTCCTCGCTCTCGGCGTTTCCAGCGCGCTTCGCTTCGACCTGCTCCTTGTCTTGGCGTCGATGTGGCTGCTGCCTCTGGCGATATCGCTCGTCTGGGCGCCGGCTGCAGGAGCCAGGGGATATCTCGTCTTTCAAGGTCAGATCGTTGCGTTTGCGGCGCTGGCCGTGCCTGCCAGCACCGTCTCCGCGCGGAGCCTTCCCGGCGCGGGCCTGCGCGTGCTGGTCGCAGCCGCGGTCCTGTCTCAAGCGGTGCTCCTCTACTCCGCGGCGCAGGGCAATCCCCTCCCCTCCCATCTGTTCATCTATGGTGCGCCGAACCCTGGCGCTTTCGCTCATGTCATCAATCCCAACGGATCCGGGGCGTTCGATATGACGGGAGTCGGCCCGTCGAGCATCGAGGGAATCGGATCGATCGTCGAGGCGATGGAAGGTTCGCTCGAAGCCCGCGCCGACTACTCAGCACGCAGCTCCCGTTTTTCGTTTCGGCATCTACTGCGATCGATGGCGTGGCGGCAGTACCTCGTCCTTCCGCTCGTACTTCTCCTCTTCGCGCTTCACTTCTGGTCGCGATCTCCCGGCTCTACGAACGCCGGAACGGCCTCGGCAAGTCCTGCGCTCTTGATCGCACTTGGTGTAATCGTTGCGATCGTCGTCGTACCGCCAGCGGTCGCTCAGTTCAGTCGCGCCGGGTTCGCTGTCGAGGGTCGGGAGATCAGGCTCGTGGAGCGGCTCAAACGCGACAGAGAAGTCAGGATTCTCATTCACGTCTCCGAGAGCGCAGCGAATCGCCTTCGCGGTGCCGCCGAGAACAGAAGCCGAATCGTCTTGACCGTTGGAAACGGCTGGCGGCGGTGGCCGGCTCGGAGTACGGGCGAGCAACTGACTGTCCGCCTTGGTGAGGAGATCATCTTCGAGGGGCGCAGCGGCGAGAATGGCGCGGAGCTCGAACCAGGGGTCCTCATTCGCGCGCTCGACAACAGCCGACAGTTGTCCGTCGACATCCCGCTTCGCGCAGGCTCGCGCGGACTTCCCGGCTGGCAGCGCTCGCATTCCGGGATCAGGGAGGGAACGGTTGCCGAAGCGGAGCACGTGCGCTCGATGAGCATCGTGCCGAGCGTGGAGTTCAGGGTGAGCGCCAACGATGATCCGGGCCTGGTCCGCTGGGTCTTCTACTGATCTTGGCGCTACCAGCCGCTGATCCGGAACGGGCCGCCGTATCCACGCAGAAGGTCGCATGTCCGGTGAACGCGAGTAGGCACGCGCATGCAGGAGCCCCGCAGTGTGGGGGACGGGATAAGCGACGGGAGAACGACTCGTGCAGCCGTTGCTCTCGGCGTCCGACGATGTCGTTGATATCCCCGTCGGTGCTAGCGAGGCCGGGCTTGCCTGAATCTTCAAGATCCGGGTACTCTACAAAGGCAACTGTTGGATGAATCGGCAAGCACCATGAGGCCCTCGTTCTTTGTTCCGATCATCATAGGGCTGACACTCGCTTGCAGCGAGAAGGAACCTACCCCGAACGTCCCGACCGCCGCACACGCATCGTCAGCTACGCGCGAGAAGTCCTTTGCCGCCAGCAGCGACCCCCGATCTCGAACGCTCAGCCGAGACGATCTGGCGGAGGCTGGACCCGGCAACTGGCGCCATGACCGTCAAGTGGGCGACGACGTCAAGCTCACGGAGCAACAGCGAGACGAGATCGCGAAACTCGAAGCCCTTGGCTACATGACGGGTTCGCGCGAGATCATCAACTCAGGTGTGACTCGTCACGATCCAGCGCATTCTTTCGCGGGCGCTAACTTCTACACGGCGGGCCACGCTGCCGAAGCACTGCTCGTCGATATGAAGGGACGTGTGCTCCACCGGTGGGCCTACGACTTTGGCGATGCCTTCCCCGGCTCACAGGTCAATCGCAAGCCGCATGATGGATCTAGCTGGTGGTGCTGGGCGCATCTGTATGAGAACGGGGATCTCATCGGGATCTACTCTGGCGTGGGCATCGTCAAACTCAACGCTCGCTCGGAGCTACTATGGGCCCTGCCCATCCCGGCTCACCACGACGTGGCGACGCTGGAGAATGGTGACGTCTACGTGCTAACTCGTCACGCACGAGTCATACCGCACCTGAATCCCGACCGGCCGATCCTCGAGGACTTCATAACCCTCATCAACAGCGATGGCGCTGTGGAGAGGAGTTTCTCGCTGATCGAGGCATTCGAAGGCACGACGTTCTCCGACCTCTGGATCAGACCTGGGCTCGAAGGTGACGCGATGCACACGAACGCCGTCGAGCTCCTCGATGGTAGGGGCTCCGATCGAGAACCGGCGTTTCGCGCCGGCAACCTCCTCGTCTCACTTGCTTACCCGAACTTGATAGCCGTGGTCGATCCGGCGACGGAGAAGGTCGTGTGGGCTGCCCGAGAGGACTTTGCATCGCAGCATGACCCAGGAGTCCTAGAGGGTGGCCATATCCTGCTCTTCGACAATGTTGGCCTGGAGGGCAGCTCTCGTGCTCTCGAGCTGGACCCCGTAGACATGAGCCGGATCTGGCAGTATTCCGGCTCTGAGGAGGATCCTCTTTTTTCGTTC
>SPBQ01000256.1 GCA_004525875.1 Myxococcales bacterium | reverse complement strand
GTCAACGGCGTGCTCGTCGATCCGTCTCAGCGCATCGTTGTGTATTGCGAGCTGGGCCTCATCTCGACGCTCGCAGCTGCGACTCTCAAGGAGCTGGGCTTCGACCGTGCGGTCGCACTCGACGGTGGCTTCCAGGCCTGGCGCGAATCCAACTATCCGCAGGAATAGCCAGCGGATGAGCGTCCCGAAGGATGTCACAGGGACCCTACGCGAATCCTATTCGACGGCTTCTGCCCGAGCGTCGTGCCGCGAACCACCGCTGGAGCTCGGCTGCCGCATCAACGATCACAGCCTTCTGCTTCTCCGGCCCTGGCCCCCCCAAGCAACTCGACGCAGCCCCGAAGCCTGCTCAAAGTTGCCCATCTCCACGATCATTGGATCGTTTCAGCATCCGGCGATCATCGTCGTTGAGCGATAGCCGCCTCTCGCGTCGTCCTCGAGGACACGACACGCCCGGTTCGACGCCGAGATACTCGCTAGCACGTCGGCTCCCTGCTAGGGCAGACCCGCGGGTACGTACAGGAGAACCGCAGGCCCCGTACGGGGGATGCCGAGAACTCGATACCGGCGCTGCAAGCAGACAGCGGCCCGCTACCAACGTCGCTAACGGTGATGCAGGAGCATCTTCGCCCCCCCAGCCTTGACGGTGGCTCATGCGATCGAGTAGTTTACCGCTCAGTCATTGCCGAACCGACCGTCGCAGTCGTGCTGATGGTTCACCGTCCACGTGCCATCGCCCGCCACGCACGTTCACGATCGGTCGCGGAACGCGTCATCTGATCTCGTGGGTCGCAAGATCCGCGCTGGCCCGACTTGCGGGGCCTCGCGAGGCAACGCCGGGCGGCCGAGCTCAACCCGCGCAGCTCGGCCCGTAACGAAGCGCGGTCGTTCGGAGCCGAGGCCGTAGACGCGACTGGAGCTACCGGCCGCATCGGGGAGGCACAGATGACGATCCAGACGAGTGGCTGGCAAGCCGCGGGCGTGGTGACGGTCCTTGCCTGGGCGATGTCGTTCTCGGCCCACGCGGCCTGCAACTTGTTCCCCGGCACGATCAAGACGTTCAACTCTACGCTCGGCGCGACCAACCGCCCATTCGCGGCGCCGGGCGAGACCATCGAGGTGAGGCTGCGCAGCTGCGACGAAGCCTCGCCGGGGTTCCTCGCCGACGGCGACGATCACGTCGCAACGTTCGCATTCAAGCCAGCCGTCGGCTCGCCGCAGCTGGTGGCGCTGGCCAGTGACTGTGGGCAGGTCGACACGGGTGCGTGCGCGGCGACGACCACGTGTCTCCAGACGCTGAGCGGTGGGCTCACAACCGTGATCGATGCTGCGGCAGGGGATCGTCGTCTGGTCGTGCGTATTCCCGACACCGACAATCTGCTGGCGCCGGACGGGGACGCTCGCACGTTGAGCGGGGCCGCAGCGATGGCGGTCACGGCGCTGGGCGTGGCGCTGCCTTGTTCGATCGCGACCGAGGCGTGCGGCGAGCAGACCGATCTCATAGCGTGCATTGAAGAGTACTTCGCAAGCGATGGCGCCTGCGGCACCGAGCAGGTGAACACCGCGTTTCCGGGCTTCACGGTGCTACCGGTACCGAACGACTATCGGGCCGGCTGTTTCGACGAGTCGCCGCCTTGCACCGCACTGGCCACCGAGGTGCGTGCGACGACCGACCGCGCGGGCAATCTCTACCTGCCGGTGGTGTGGCAGGGCGTGCTGGTCCAGGACGGCGCCGTACCCGTGCCGCGGCTGGTGCGGGCGCGGGTGAAGAGCCCCCTCCCGTTCGCGATCCCCGATCAGATCTTCCTCAACTCGTACGCGCCGGAGGGAGGAAAGCTGCCGCCCATCCTGGAGCCGCAGCTCGACCCGACGGTTCTGGATCCGGACGTGGTCACCCTGTTCGGCTCGGTCGACGCTCCCTACACGATCATTCAGGTCAACCGCCGCCACGGAACTTGCGTGGGCGGAAACCGGGCCGGCGAGCTTTGCGTCACGGCAAGCGACTGCCCGCTGGGTAGCTGTGAGGACAGCTGCGTCGAGGACCCGACCGACATCTGCAGCGACGTCGATCCGTGCGTGAGCGGAGCCTGTGGCGAGCTATTCGATCTGCAGGTGCTGACCGCGAACGCGACGCCGGCGCTGCTCGTCCGAGCGCAGGAGGCGTTCTGCCAGCTGCCGCCGCACGCTGACTGTACCGGCAATCCGGGCACCTGTGCGGCGCCGGGTGATGCCTGCGTGCGTTACGCGCTCGAAGCCCAGTCGCCGGTTCCGCTCGACGGCCTGGTGGCGAGCGCGGAGATCCGGACGTTCACCACCAGCGAGCCGGTCGATCTCGAGAACCGAAACGGCGACGCTGACGAGGTGGATCAGGTCGTTCTGCTCTCGGACCGCGAGACCGGCCAGGTGCAGCCGCTGGGTGCGCCGGCGGCCTGCGGCGCGCTCGGCAATCCCGACGGGCGTGCGATCGTTCGCATCCATGAGAACCCGTTCGATCGACCGGCGGTGGCCGTCGAAGGCGATGTCGTGGCGTTTCTGGAAGACGAAACAGGGCAGGGCCTTTGCGACCAGAACGGCGACGACGACACGGCCGACGCGATCCTACGCGTGGCCGCGCTGGGCACGGGCGAGTTGACGGAGGGTAACGTCAGCCCCGCACGGGCGGTCGACCCCGAGCCCTTGGTCGACGGCGAGCCATTGTCGAACAACGGCGGCCGAGTATTCTTCCGTACCTCCGAGGCCGACATGGCGGCCCACGTGACGGAGCGGATCTGCGAGGCCGATCCCGCGGCCGGGGTCTTCGCGGCCTGGTCGTGCGGCTTTCCGGTGATCTCGCCGGACGGCCGCTACGTGGGGTACAACGACTTCGTACCGGCGCTCCGCACGTGTATCGGCGGCGCCAACGCCGGCGACCCCTGTACGGAAAGCGTGTTTCCGCCGGAGTGTGACGGCGGGACCGGGCGCTGCGGAAGCGCGTTCCAGTACCACGTGTACGACCGGCAGACCGACACCGTACGCATTGTCAGCCGCAACTCGGCGGGCGAGCTGGCTTCCAGCGCCGTCGGAATCATCAATCCCATTTCCGGCGCGATCTCGAGCGACGGTAGGCACGTTGTTTTCGTGGCCTACCAAGCGAACCTAGGCGCCAAACCTCTCTTGCCCCCCGGGAAGATCGACGGGCAGCTTCCCCATGCCTACGTGCACGACCGCGATGTTTCAGGCAACGGCACGTTTGACGAGCCGGGCGACATCGCAACCAATGTGGTGAGCATCGGTACCGAGGGCGCCATGGCCGAGCTCTCCAACGGCGCAAGCGCCGTGCAGCCGTTGCCCGGGATCTCGGATGACGGCCGGTATGTCACCTATGCCAGCTCGGGCAGCAACCTCGCTGCGAACAGTACCTTCGACCGCACTCAAGTCTACGTGCACGACCGCGACACCGACGCGGACGGGGTCTACGATGAGTGGCCGGACGTCGGCACCCAGCTCGTGAACGTCACGCTCGCGGGGACCGCGCCGGACTTTCCGGCAGGGATCAGATTTCTGTCGATGTCCGGCGACGGCCGCCTGATCGCTTTCGACACGTCGTTCAGTGATTTGCTCTATGCGCTCGAAGACGACAACGGGAACGCTTCGGACGTGTTCCTGCGCGACCTCGATGCCGGTGTCAACGAGCTCGTGAGTCTTGCCAGCGACGGGAGTCAGGGGCTTCTTGGAGGATTGTCCGCCGCCGGCGCCGGAGTGATCTCGAAGGACGGACGGTTCGTCGCGTTTGCCGGAGGGCAGCGCGTCCTGGTGTCCGAGGACACGAATGCGCTACCCGACTTCTACCTGCGCGACCGGGTCGCTGGTACGACCGAGCTCGTGTCGGTGGTCAGCGGCGGGCTCCCCCGGGAGGTCGACAGCGGCTTGTCCGGGTTGGAGACCCCGGTGCCGGCCATCAGCGGCGACAATCGCTTTGTTGCGTTCGTGAGTGACGACGACGACTACGAGCAAGGAGGGGCGGGCGGAGCATCGCTCAAGATCTGGCGCTACGACCGCCTTACCCGTCGCGTCGAGCGCATCGACGAGGCCAGCGACGGAACACCGGGCGATCTCGACGCGGGCCTGGTCGGCCCCGTGCTGAACGCTCCGGGCGCAGCTCTGTCACGGGACGGGCGAACGGTAGCCTTTCGCAGCAACTCGACCAACCTGGTGCCCGGCGATCCGAACCCGCTGCCGGACCTTTTCGTTCGCAGCATCGATCCGACCGACCCGCTCGGGATCGACGACTTGCTGTTTGACGACGACGCCCTCGACGACGACGTGCTGGAGATCTTCGACGTCGACTCCCTGTCGCTCACTACGCTCTGTCCGGCCGGCCAGGTGGCCACCGCGGCGGGAAATGCCGTGTTCCTGCGCCCGGAGTCGACTGTTGGAACGGCGAGCTGCCCGTCCGGATCGCTGAACACGGACGCCGACGAGGACGACGAAGTCGTGCATCTCTGGACCGGCGGCGCGACGGCAAGCAACTTGAGCCGGGCCGCCTCGTCGACGAGCGCGGCGACCACGGTCGGCGTGAGG
>SPBQ01000344.1 GCA_004525875.1 Myxococcales bacterium | reverse complement strand
TTCGGCGCCGAAGGAATCGGCCTGTGCCGCACCGAACACATGTTCTTCGAAGAGGACCGCATCGACGCCGTCCGCGAGATGATTCTCGCCGACGACGAGGCCGGTCGTCGCAAGGCGCTCGCCAAGCTGCTGCCCTACCAGCGCCGCGACTTCGTCGGGATCTTCAAGGCGATGGACGGACTACCCGTCACGGTGCGCCTGCTCGACCCGCCGCTGCACGAGTTCCTCCCGCACGGCGAGGACGAGTACGACGCCCTCGCGAAGAAAGTCTCGCTCGACCCGGCCCGCCTCAAGGCTGCCGGTGCCGCGCTGCATGAGTTCAACCCGATGCTCGGCCACCGCGGCTGTCGCCTGGGGATCACCTATCCGGAGATCTACGCGATGCAGACGCGTGCGATCATCGAAGCCGCGCTCGAGGTCGCCAAGCGCAAGATCAAGGTCGACCCGGAGATCATGATCCCGCTCGTGGCCGATGCCGAGGAGCTGCGCCGTCTGCGCGAGGTCGTGCGAGAAACGGCCGATGAGGTATTCGCTCACAAGAAGCAGAAGATCGACTACAAGGTCGGGACCATGATCGAGGTCCCACGCGCCGCGCTCACCGCCGATCTCGTCGCCGAGCACGCGGACTTCTTCTCGTTCGGCACCAATGACCTGACGCAGATGGGCTACGGGTTGTCACGCGACGACTCTGGCCGCTTCCTGCCCAGCTACGTGGAACAGGGCGTTCTGCCCGACGATCCGTTCTCCACGCTCGACGTCAGCGGCATCGGCAAGCTCATGGAGATCGCGGTGACAGGCGGCCGCGCGACGCGCCCGAAGATCAAGCTCGGTATCTGCGGCGAGCACGGCGGTGACCCGCGCTCGATCATGTTTTGCGATGCGCTCGGGCTCGATTACGTGTCCTGCTCGCCGTATCGAGTACCCGTGGCACGGCTCGCCGCAGCGCACGCGGCGCTGTCCGACAGACAGGGCTGACCGCGAGGGGTCAGCACGCGGGCGACTCAGAGCATCAGAACATGGGAGCCGTCGAGGGAACAACGCGCGTCGTCGGGATCTTCGGCGATCCCGTCCACCACAGCCTCAGCCCGCGGATGCACAATGCCGCGTTCGTCGCTCTAGGGCTCGACTACGTGTACGTTCCGCTGCGACCTACCGCGCGCACAATCGGCGAGGCGGTGGGCGCGATCCGCGCGCTCGGCCTGGTGGGTGTGAACGTCACGGTCCCGTTCAAGCAGGAAGTGATCGAGCACCTCGACTCGCTCAGCGACGAGGCCCGTGCCGTCGGCGCCGTCAACACGATCGTGGCTGGCGAGGGCGGGTGCCTGGCCGGCGCGAACACCGACGTGGAAGGCTTCGCGGGCGCGCTGCGCGCCCGCGGCGTCCGGCTACGCGGCAAGCGCGCTCTTCTGATCGGCGCGGGCGGAGCGGCGCGCGCCGTCGTGCAGTCGCTGGTGGCGGGCGGGGCAGCCGATGTGGTCATCGCCAACCGGACGCTCGCAAGGGCACGCTCGCTCGCCGCCGACTTCGACGCCGGCACACTCCGCGCCCGCGGCCTCGACGCGCTCGAGGACGCGGATCTCCTCGCCGACCGAAACGTCGTGATCAATTCGACGAGCGTGGGCCTGAAAGGGGCCGCGTTGCCCGGCTATTCTATCGAAGCAACCGCGATGGACTGCGTCCACTTCGATCTCGCATACGGCGAGAAACCGACGGCGTTCGTCGCGGCCGCCGAGCGAGCCGGCCGGCCGGCGATCGATGGACGCTACATGCTACTGTATCAGGGAATTGCCGCCTTCAAGCTGTTCACCGGTCGCAAAGCGCCCGCCGACGTCATGGCTCGCGCAATCGGCATCGTTGGCTGAAGGCGACGCGACGAACACAGAGGCGAAGCATGTCCGATCCACGCTCATGCATCTTCTGCACGATCATCGCGGGCAATGGCGATGCCAGCGTCGTCCACCGCGATGAGCTGGTGACCGCGTTCATGGACATCCATCCGGTGAACGACGGCCACACGCTGATCGTCCCGAACATCCACTCCACGGGTCTCGAAAACATCGACGAGGCGACCGGTGGGCGCATGTTCAACGTGGCGTGCCGAATCGCCGCTGCCATGCCGTCGGCCGGCATCAGACGCGAGGGTCTCAATCTCTTCCTGGCCGACGGGGCGGTCGCCGGACAGACGGTGTTCCACGCGCATCTACACGTGCTGCCGCGCCACTCCGGTGACCCGTTCCGCGTCCAGATCGAGTCGCTCAAGCGGTCCGCCCCCGCCCGGTCGGTGCTCGACAAGCAGGCCCGCGTGCTGGCGGACATGCTGGGGTCGTCCACGGTCCGCTGAAGCGTCAGACCTCGAGGATGATCTTGCCGAAGTTCGCGTTCGTCTCCATGTAGGCGTGCGCCGCCGCCGCCTCCTCGAGAGGGAAGGTCCGGTCGATGATCGCGCGGATCGCTCCGGAAGCGAGGTGCGGGAGGACTGACTTCTCGAACGCCTTGGTAGCCGCCGCCTTCTGCTCGAGCGGACGCGGGCGGAGCAACGTCCCCATGAGATGCACGCGCCTGGCCAGCAGCATAGCGATGTTCAGTTCGGCCGTGATCCCACCGAGCATACCGATCACGATGATCCGGCCGCACTCGGCGACCGAGGCAAGGTTTCGCGCGAGGTAGGACGCGCCGATGAAGTCGACGATCACGTCGGCGCCCCGCCCTTCGGTGGCCCGCATCACCTCCACGGCGAAGTCCTTCGTGTGGTAGTTGATACCGACATCCAGACCCAGCTCACGAGCCGCATCGAGCTTCGCGTCTGAACCCGCGGTACCGATGATCGGCGTCGCCCCCACGACACGGGCGATCTGGATCGCAGCCACCCCGACGCCGGAGCCGGCGGCATGGACGAGAACCGACTCGCCGGCAACGAGACCGCATTGCCGTAACGCGTCGTGCGCGGTGATGAACGCCTCCGGGACGGCTGCGGCATCGATCGTGGAGAGATTATCGGGGATACGGGCGACATTGCGGCTGTGGGCGACCACTTTCTCGGCGTATGAGCCGCCGGCGAGGATCCCCATCACACGGTCGCCGGCGGCGAATCCTTCGGTGCGATCGCCGATCTCGAGCACCTCGCCGGCGAATTCGAGACCCGGGACCTCGTGCTCGGTCGGGGGGCCTGGCTGCGGGTAGAGACCGCGGCGCTGTAGCAGGTCGCCGCGGTTGAGCGCCGTCGCGCGCACGCGCACCAGCAGATCCTCTGGTCCGCACGCGGGCTCGGGAATCTCGCGAACGACCAGCACCTCGGGTCCGCCGCGTTCCTTGATGACGATCGCCTTCATGATCTTGCGCGTCGCCCTGTCACCTAAAGCGACCGCGCCGGTTCCACGACGTTCCGTGCGAGCGCGTCGATGGCACGGCGTACACCGTCCGCCGAGTTACCAGCGAGGAGCACGATCACCTGATCGACGCCGGCGTCACGATACCGCTCGAGCAGCTCGGGCGTCGTCTCCCGCAGGTAGGGACAAACACTGAGCTTCACCTCCTGCATCCGGCGTCCGCGAGCTTCGAGCAGCTCGCCCAGTCGCGTCACGCACGTGGCCGTCTCCTCCGGTCCGATATCGTAGCCGTACCACCCGGTGCCGAGGTCCGCTACCCGACGCAGCGCCGGACCGCTCTCACCGCCGAAGTGGATCGGCGGGTGGGGATCCTGGATCGGCTTGGGATAGTGGCGACAGGCCGGCAGCGAGTAGAACTCGCCCGAGTGCTCCGATACGGGGTCGCACCACAGCCTGCGCATCACCTCGATGTACTCGCGGCAGCGAGCAGCGCGCCGCTCGAAGGGTACGTTGC
>SPBQ01000078.1 GCA_004525875.1 Myxococcales bacterium | reverse complement strand
TTCCTGCTGGGATGCGTCGTCGGGATCGACCTGGCTCGATTCGACGATCTGCTTGCTGACGATCCCGTTCGACTCGACCCAGAACGGCCCGCCCCCCGGCTCCCCCTCGTTACGAACCATTCCGCATACACGAAGCGGGCGCGAGAGGACGTCGCGTGCATGCGCAATCCTCTCCTCGGCGCCCACCACGTCGGTCGGCGTCTTCACACCGAGCTTTTCGGAAGCAAAGGTGAGGGCCCCGTCGACGCTCCCGAGGGCACAGCCGTCCTCGGCGATGGCTTCGAGGTGACGGCCGATCTCGGCCCGGAGCTCGTACAGGAGACCTCCGAGCGCGCGCTTCCATATGACGGTCGGCTCCTTCAGGTGGTCGGGAACGACATTGTCGATGTTCTTGATGAAGACGATATCGGCGTCCAGGTCGCCGAGGTTCTCGAGCAGCGCCCCGTGCCCCGCGGGCCGGAACAGCAGGCCGCCGTCATCGTCGCGAAATGGCCCGCCCTCGGGCGTCGCGGCCACCGCATCGGTCGAGGCCTTCTGGAGCGAAAAGTCGACCCGGTAGCCGACGTCGAGGGTCCGCCCGAGTCGGGGCGTCACTTCGGCCACGAGAGCCTCGAACATCTCCAGGTGCTCCGCGGAGACCGTGAAGTGCACGCGGCACAGCCCATCGCCGTCGCGCGTGTAGTGGGCAGCCTCGACGAGGTGTTCCTCGGCAGCGGTTCGTGGCCCGGCGGCATGGCGATGGAACTTGATGAGCCCTTTGGGACGAGCCGCGTAGTCGAGACCCGACTCTCCCAGCAGCGCGTCGAGCAGCCGCAGCACGCCGCCCCCGGTGAAGATCTCGGCCGGATCAGCGCGCAGAACCGCGGCCAGATCCTCGCTGAACGCGAAGCGGCGGATGTCGTCGCCGAACTCGAGCACGGCCTGTGCGTCCGCGTCCCGCGCGGCCGCGGTCACCAGCGCCTCGCGCGTCTCCAACCCCTGCGTCCGTACCGCGAGCGGACAGCGGAACATGCGACTGGCCGCCCCCGAAGCGGGGACAAGCTTCGTGATCACCAGCTCGCGGGAGGCACGCTCGAAGCTCGCGAGCAGCCGGTCGAGATCGGCGATCTCGACGATGGCTATTCCGTCACCGGCGGTACAGGCACGGTCGAGGCGCGCATGGGCCGGCGGCCGGCGGTACGCATCCATCTGGCGACGGACGTCCTCGAGCCCGATGCCGTGCGCGGTGATCTGCTCGACGTCCGTATCTGTGAGGCCGGGAATCGACACGAGTGGCTTGCGGAGTTCGCCTGGCGCTTGCCGAGGAGATCGCGACCGAGATCCTCAGGCGGTGTTTATCGAGAACTGACGGCCGGGTCAGGCCTCGACTTCCTGCGCGATCAGCTTCTCCAGCTCGCCGCTCTCGTACATGGACTTCACGATGTCGCAGCCACCCACGAACTCGCCACGAACGTAGAGCTGAGGGATCGTCGGCCAGCTCGAGTACTGCTTGATGCCCTCGCGCAGCGAGGGATCCTGAAGGATGTCGTAGGTGGCGAACGGCTTGCCGATGCGCCGCAAGATCTCCGACGTGAGCTGCGAGAACCCGCACTGGGGAAGTGCGGGCGAGCCCTTCATGTAGAGCACGATGTCGTCCCCACCGACCTGTTGACGGATCTGCTCGAAGATATCCTGTGGTTGCTCGGCCATGTCAGTCTCTCCTGTCGCCGTCGCCGGTCGGTTCCACCATATCGCCCTGGAACTGGTCGGGCGTGAGGGCCTTGATCGTCATCGCGTGAATCGGCCCACGCATCGCCTCGCCGATCGCTTCGTAGATCATCCGGTGCCGCTGGACCAGGCTACGGCCTTCGAAACCGGGGGACACGACCGTCACCTCGAAGTGATCGCCGGTGCCCTGGAGGTCAACCGCGCAGACGTCCGAGTCGGGGATCGAATCGCTGATGAGCTGTTCCAGTACCGCCTTATCCATCATCGCACCGATGTAAACTCCATAAGAGTCGTGGATTTCCGCGAAGAACTCAAGCGCAAAGGGAGATCGGTTCCCGCACCGGCTCAGTCGAGATAGCCGAGCGACCGTAACGCGTCGAGCGCTGCAGCACGCCGCCCCCCGGCGCCGGCGGCCGCCTCGGGCAGCGGCCTGGATGCGCTCGCTACCATCGAGGTGGGGCGGGGGGGCGGTGCTCAGCGAGCGAGAGCGAGGTCGACGTCGGCCTCGACAGCCGTCATGTCGACGTGCACCGTGGCCGCGGCCTTGCCCAGCCCGACGCGCCTGGCGCGAACCGTGTATTCACCGGAGGGTGTGACGCGGGAGAAGGAGAAGAAGCCGTCGGCGTCGGTGCGACGACGGTAGCGTCGGACGCCCTCGGCCGGATGCAGGATCACCCGCGCACGCTCCACCGCCAGGCCTGCCGAGGAGACATGCCCGGAGATCAACGCGAGCGCCCCGGAATGGATCGCGGCCACCGCATCGAGATCGAAACCACCCTTGCCACCGGGCGCGACGAGGTCACCGACGTCGGCGATCTCGCCGTCGACGTCCACGAGCCGAACGAAGCGCACGAAAGTGAGCCCCGAACCTTCGATGTCGAAGCGATCGCCGCCGGCCTCGGGTGAGAGCGGATCGATTCCGTTGCGCGGCCGCGAGAACACGGGCGCACGACCCGCCAGCCCCTCGCGCGTGTCCGGGTCGAACGCGAGTCTCACCCATGTCACACGGTCAACGCTCAGCTCCACGTAGGCGAGCTCGTCGAACACCGGCCCGTCCTCGGAGCCGACGTGGAAGGCATTCTCGTAGACGATGAGATCGTCACCGGGCCCGTCGAACAGGACGTTGTCGCGAAACGCGATCGTGACTATCCCGCCGTTTCCGAGTGATAGCGCATCGACGGAGCCTTCCAGGGCCCCACCCCCCCGAGGGGGCCCGAGCACGATCCACGGCAGCTGATCCTGGCCGAAGCCCGCGAACGCGCCGGCCGTGAACGACTGCACACCGTCGCCCCAGGGATCGGCCGCGCACGGCCCCGAGAACAGCACGACCGCGCAAATCAGCGCGATCGTTCGCGATACCGCCGCGGCTGAGCTCCATGCGCGCCCGCGCGCCGGGACGGCTCGGGCCGATCGACCTGGATCAAACATGACGACGCTGGAGCTATCGCGCACTCGCCGGCGGTTCAACCGGGGCCATCGATCGGGAGCCATCGGTTACTGGCACAATCTCGCGACTGTCGGGCTTTGATTTCCCGGGCGGTGTTTCCTATTCCTGCGCTGGTCATCCGTGCCGCAGGGATCAGGGGACTCGCGCGGTGTTGGCGAACAGAACCGTTCCCCAGACCCAAGGACTGTCGATGCATCAAGGTCTGAACAACTGGGTGGACGAGGTCGCCCGGCTGACGAAACCTGATCAGGTCGTCTGGTGTGACGGATCGGACGCGGAGAACGGGCGGCTGATCGCCGAGCAGGTCGCCGCGGGTGCGCTGCACCGGCTCGACGAGAAGGAGTACCCGAATTCGTATCTCGCCCGTAGCGACGCCGAGGATGTCGCGCGCGTCGAGCACCTCACGTTCATCTGTTGCCAGCAGCAAGAAGACGCCGGTCCGACCAACAACTGGATGTCGCCCGCGGAGGCCGAGGCGCGGGTCAAGCCTCTCTTCGACGGCGCGATGAAGGGCCGGACCATGTACGTTGTTCCCTACGTCATGGGCCCGCCCGGATCGGAGCTCTCCGAGGTCGGCGTCGAGATCACCGATTCTCCGTACGTCGTGATCAACATGCGCATCATGACGCGCATGGGAAAAGCCGCCCTCAAACAGCTCGAGCGCGGCGGCCCGGACGCGACATTCGTCAAGGGACTGCACTCCCTCGGCGATCTTTCGCCCGACCGCCGCTTCATCCTGCACTTTCCCGAGCGCAGGGAGATCTGGAGCGTCGGCTCCGGCTACGGCGGCAACGCACTGCTCGGCAAGAAGTGCTTCGCGCTACGCATCGCCTCGACGATGGCGCGCGACGACGGCTGGCTGGCCGAGCACATGCTGATCCTCGGTCTCGAAGACCCGGTGGGCAACGTCACCTACATGGCCGCCGCGTTCCCGTCGGCCTGCGGCAAGACGAACCTCGCGATGATGCTACCGCCCGAGTCCCAGGAAGGCTGGAAGGTGTGGACGGTGGGCGACGACATCGCGTGGATGAAATTCGGGTCCGATGGCCGGCTGTACGCCGTCAATCCCGAGGCAGGTTTCTTCGGCGTCGCACCGGGGACGAGCTACAAGACGAACCCGAACGCGTTGCAGAGCCTCAAGGGCAACTCGATCTTCACCAACGTCGCGCTCACGGACGACAACAAGCCCTGGTGGGAAGGCATGAGCGAGCCACCCGCGCACTGTATCGACTGGCTCGGAAACGACTGGACGCCAGCCGACGCGAGCCAGCGCAAAGCGGCTCATCCGAACTCGCGCTTCACGGCTCCCGCCAGTCAGTGTCCGGGTATCTCGCCCGAGTGGGAGAATCCGCGGGGCGTTCCGATATCTGCGTTCATCTTCGGCGGCCGTCGCGCGCGCACCGCCCCGCTGGTCTTCGAATCGCGGGACTGGAAGCACGGATGCTACGTCGGCGCGGCCGTGGCATCGGAAACGACGGCAGCGGCCCAGGGCCAGGATGTGGGCAAGATCCGCCGCGATCCCTTCGCGATGCTCCCGTTCTGCGGATACAACATGGGCGACTACTTCGACCACTGGCTCCGGCTCGGCGAACCGTCGGACGCACAGCCGAAACAGCTGCCCAAGATCTTCCACGTCAACTGGTTCCGCCAGGACGAGAACGGCAAATTCCTCTGGCCCGGCTTCGGCGACAACATCCGCGTACTCCGCTGGATCCTCGGGCGGTGCACGGGCGAGGCCGAGGCGGCCGAAACGCCGCTCGGCTATGTCCCGGCTCGCGGCGGGATCGATCTGCGGGGCATCGAGCACGCTGTCGACGAGGAGACGCTCGCCGGTCTGCTCTCGGTCGGCGCCGCTGACTGGAAGGACGAGCTCCTGGATCAGAAGACGTTCTTCGAGAAGTTCGGCGACCACCTTCCCGAAGAGATCTGGAACCAGTATCACGCCCTCTGCGATCGCATGGGAATCGACGACTGAGAAGTGCGGAAGCTTCGGCGCGCACCCTGCGCGATATCCCCTCGCATCTCCCACCCGGGCGAGGCAAGTCCCCACCCCATCGGGGCGACAACTTCGTCCCCATGACACGCAGCCCAGACAATGGTCGTAGATTCCTTGTGTGTCGCGCCGCGTTTCGGTAGGCGTGTAACCGGGATGTGAGCGCGCCGCTCACCCGCCACGGATCGCGCACCATGGTCAGTAACCCACGCTTTCCTCGCAGGACGAGTTCCGGCAAGAACCAGTCGACAGCCTCCGAAGCCGCCCTAGCACTCGCGTTCGTGATCATCATCGTGCTGACGATGGTGATGGGAACCGTTCTCCTGCTGGCGTTCTTCGATCTGTTGCCGGCCGGTACGGAACTGGTCGCCGTGCTCTCGCTAGGCGTGTTCGTGATCGTCCTCGCCCGCGCTATCCTCAATCGCGCCCTGTCGACCCCTCCGGTATACGGCCGGCAGCTCTCGTCGAGACGCGTGATCGGCCCCCCAGGCAACTGAACCTCTTCGACTACCTGCTGCTCGGTTGCTGGTCGATCTGGGTCGGCTCGATCGTCTTCTTCTCGTTCGTGGTCGCACCCACCGTGTTCCGCGTGCTCGGTCGCGAAGGCGCCGTACCCCTCATGCGCGCCCTGTTCCCGCGCTACTACATGGTGGGGATCGTGACCGGTGCGGTCGCGATCGCAATCGCACTGGTTGCGCATGCGAGCCTGCTACTTAGCGTACCGCTCGTGATCTGCCTGGTGCTGGTCACGTACGCTCGACAGGTGTTGACACCCGCCGTGAACGAGGCACGCGACGCCGACGAACCGGAGCGCTTCGCGCGCCTCCACGTGCTGAGCGTACGGCTCAACATGGTCGTGCTCGCGCTGCTGCTGCTGGCCGGGACCGTCGTGCTGGGGTAGGGCTGAATCCGAGCAGCGCCGGCACGCGAGTCGGCGCGAGGACCGTGGAGGTACAGACGATGACGGAGCTCGCCACCCTGGTATCGACGCTCGATGCCCTGCTCGAAAGCGCACGGTTCGACGACTATTGCCCGAACGGTCTGCAGATCGAGGGCCGTGCGCAGGTGCGAACCCTGGTCTCGGGTGTGACCGCCTGTGAGGCGCTTCTCGACGCAGCCATCGAACGCGGTGCCGACGCCGTGCTCGTCCATCACGGCTACTTCTGGCGCGGCGAGCGCGCGACGATCACCGGCATGCGACGCCGCCGCATCGGCAAGCTGCTCGGCGCCGACATCAGCCTGATCGCCTACCACCTGCCGCTCGACGCTCATCGGGAGCTCGGCAATAACGCGCAGCTGGCGCTCCGACTCGGGCTGGTAGCGACGGATGTGATGAACGCCGACGGCGTCGGCTCGGTCGGGCGTCTCGATGCGCCCCTGACCGGCGCAGAGCTAGGCGAGCGAATCGAGCACGCGCTCGGTCGCACCCCGCTGCACGTCCCTGGGCCCGGCGGAGGCTCCGGTCCCATCGAGTCGGTCGCGTGGTGCACAGGCGCCGCGCAGGGGATGATCGATCGTGCCGCCGATCTGGGGGTTGACGCCTACATCACGGGCGAGGCCTCGGAGCAGACCGTGCACGTCGCCCGCGAGCGTGGTCTGCATTTCTTCGCGGCCGGTCATCACGCGACCGAGCGCTTCGGCGTCCAGGCGGTGGGCGATCATCTGGCAGAGAAGTTCGGGATCCGACATGAGTTCGTCGACGTGGAAAACCCGGTCTGAGCCGGCGTCAACTTTCGTTGTCGGGTGCCGGCCCCGGCTCGAAGGCACAGGCCGGGTCGGTGTTCATGCAGTCACCCCCGCGGTGCCAGGCGCGCGCGCGCGAGCCGCCGCACAGGCGGCGGAAACCGCACAGCGAGCACTTCCCGACGAGCCCCTCGGTGTTGCGCAGTAACGTGAAGACGTCGGAGTTGCGGTAGATGTCGATCAAGGCCCGGTCGCGAATGTTTCCCGCGCTGATCGGCAACCGCGGCGACGGGAAGACCTCGCCGTGCCGGTCGACGTACAGGCAGGGTCGACCCGCGTCGGCGGCGTGTCGCCGCAGCCCGATGTCGGCCCGAACACCGCAACGATCTTCGACGACGGCACGTACGCTCGCATCGGTCGGGTCGCCGCACGAACCCTCCTCGCGCTCGATCCGGTAACGCCGGTAATGCGGTGCCTCGACAACGGTGAGCATGGTCTGCTCCTCGAGCTCGATGGAGTACAGAGCGGCAAACGTCGCGTGTATCTCACGCGCGCCGAGCGACGGGGACGCGGCCGGATCGTCGCACCGGTCGAAGAACGAGATCTGCCACGACTCGACTCCGCGCTCGGCGAACAGGTCGGCGATCTCTCGGATTCGTGAGCCGGCGTCTCCCCTGAGCGGCGTGTGAACCCCGACTGCGAGATCCAGGTCGTGAGCATCGTCGACGACGCGAAGCAGGCACTCCGTGCTCGCCGCCGGCATCGCCGCCGACACCGTCGAATCGAGATCGAGCTCCAGCTCTACCTGATCGAGCCCCGCGCCACGATGGCCACGCAGCTCGTCGAGGAACCGATCGCGGCCGATGCCGCTCACCGCCGACGGCTCAGGCACCGTACGCTGTGCCCACGTGCTGCCGAGATCGAGCCCCACGCGCAGCCGCAGCGCGGCGGCGTGCTCGATGAGCTGGTCGACGTCGTCGCGTGCGGCGCCGCGTGCGGCGCTGAGCACGACGATCGGGACTCGCTGGCCGGCCATGCGACCGAACAGGTCCTTGAGCTCGCGGAGGTTTAGCGGTTCGTGGCCACCATTCGACGCCGGAGGCCCGGCAGTGACGTCAACGGTGACCGTGAGGGGACGATCAGAGCGGACGATCGAACGTGCGTGCGTGCCGTATCCGTCGCGCTTCATCGGACGCGCGGGCGCCGGGTGAACGGCTCGGTGATTGGAGGATGGTGAGGCCGCTCCCTCGCCCAGTCTTCATCTCAGCACTCGACCCGCCAGCGTACAAGACGGTTTCGAACAGGCCTAGCTGGATACCCCTAGCGGGGAGGCGAGCATACGCCTGCGGCGCGCCTTGATCGCGACCGCGCGACCGACGAACAGCAGCAGCGCCACGGCCGCACCCACCCATCCTGCCATCGTCCACGGAGAGGCGGGCTCGCCGATGACGAGCGGTAGCTCCACCGTCCAGGCCTGCCCCTCCGCGCGGAATGCGAGCAACGCGCGGTAGCGTGCATCGACCGGAAACACCGGGTGGAACTTGTAGATGCGCTCGTCGAGCTCGGCATTGATTGGCCCGTACACGGGCGTC
>SPBQ01000310.1 GCA_004525875.1 Myxococcales bacterium | reverse complement strand
CGCGAGCAGGAAGAACAGCGAAAGGCCGAGTAGCACGTCTCCCCGGCTGCCCACGAATACCAGCAAGCCGACGACCACCGGGCCGACGCAGGGCGCCGCGACCAGCCCCATCGTCATGCCCATGAAGAGCGCTCCGATCGCGCCGCGGCCGGAGCCGCCCAGCTTCGCGGCGAGCGAGTCGGGGATCTTGATCTGATAGAAACCAAAGGACGACAGCGCGAGCGCCGTCATCATCGCGGCCATCGCGATCAACACCGCCGGCTGCGCGAGCGCCGCCCCGAACAGGCCGCCGGACAGCGCCGCCGACGCACCGACCACCGAGAACGTGATCGCGATGCCGAACGCGTAGGCGAGTGCCAGCCACACCTTGCGCGCACGATTGTCGCCTGCCTGCCCGCCGAAGTACGCAACCGTGATCGACACCAACGGGTAGACACAGGGGGTCAGGTTGAGCGCGAGCCCGAGCAGGATCATACCCGGTATGAGCACCCAAAGTCCGCCGCCCACGAGATTGGCGATCTGCTCTGCGGCCGCGTCGTTGAAGCCAGCTTTGACGAGGTGCCCGGAGCTCGAACGCGCGGTCTCGAACGAAACCGGAATCTGGACACTCTCCGGCGGACGGCAGACCGTGTCGTTGCACGCCGGGTAGCTCAGGACAGCGACCGGTGCCGCCGCGCCGAGTGCGGCAGCCGTGCGGCCGAGCTTCGCCGTGATCCTGATCTCGCCCTCGTACAGCTCCAGGTGGCGGCCGGCGCCGATCCCGAGCTCGCGGACGACCCCGGAGGGGTACCCGACGCCGGCCAGCGAGAGCCCTTCGGGCAGCTCGATCTCCAGGTGCGTCGGGATCAAGAAATCGTCGCTCGGCCTCGACGAGTTGATATGCCAGCCATCGTCGATGTCGACGACGATGACGAAACCGATCTCGACACCGGGCTCCGCCGCTTGCACCGCAGCTTCCGATCTCGCCTTCACGGGCCCCGCGGCTTGCACGGCGTCCGCGTTAAGAATCGCGGCGACGAGCAGGATCGCGGCCGCAATGAGCTTGGCTACGGAGTGCGGAACGAAGCGGAATGCTCCGCGTTCAGGCACATCTATAAAGCTATCGTACCGGTATCCGATTTGCGAGCCCGTTTACGCCCGGATAAACCCGCATTTGGCCGCACGCCGCCGGCGGGGGCCTCCTGGAATCATGAGGATCGGATCCGCAACCACCCGAGCGGCGACCACGCTGGCGCTGGTCGTCCTGACCGGCTTCTCGTCGCCGGAGACCGCGCGCGCGGGCGTCATTTCGCACGGACCCATCTTCGCGTTCGGGGCGTCGGAGATCAAGGATCTGCAGTACTTCATTCCTACCTTCGGATTGCGGGTCGAGCTGGCCCCCGCTCGCGGCCTCGGTCGCTGGATGCACGGCATCGGTACCGACCTCACGTTCGTGCTGGAAGCCGTTGGCGCCGCCGTCACCGGCGACGATTCGACGTTCGAGGCGCAGCTCCTCCCGCTGGCACGCTTCGAACCGAGGACGTGGCAGGACCACGCGTGGCTCCCCTTCCTCGAACTCGGGATCGGCGTAGTGTACACAGGCCTCGACGATATCGGACTCGGCGACAATGTCCTGTTCAGCAACAACGTCGGCGCGGGTGTGTCGCTGAAGCTGCCCCAGCCTTTTCCCTTCAAACGCAGTAGCGTCGGCTATCGCTTCCGCCATGCCTCCCATGCCGGGCTGCTCGGCGATAAGAACGTCGGTAGCAACACGCATTACCTCACCATCACGTTCGAGTAGCCCGCAGGTTACGCGCCAGGCCGTTCCGGCGAGAGCCGAGTAGGGACGGGGGCCGGATGATCCGGATCAGATCGAGACGATTTCGACGACTTCCAGCCCGTACCCGGACAGGTTCGTCAGGCGGGGCGGAGAGTTCGTCAGCAGACGGATCTTGCGCACGCCGATGTCGAGAAGAATCTGCGCGCCGATGCCGTAGTCCTTGAATCGCGCGAGACGCGCGTTCGGGTTGGTACTGGCCGGTCCGTTCTCGCCCTCGGATAGCATCTCCGCGCCGCGACCGTGACGCCGGACGTACAGAATGACTCCCGTGCCTTGCTCGGCGATCTTCTCCATCGCCTTGCGCAGCAGGCTTCCCGTGTCGCGGTGCGCGTAGCCGAACACGTCGCCGGGCACGTACTCGGCGTGCGCTCGGACGATGACCGGCTCGTCGGGATCGATCTTCCCCTTCACGAGCACGAGGTGCTCCCCCTCCTCGACGTTCGTGCGATAGACGTGTGCGGTGAAGTCACCGCCGAACTTCGTGGGCAGGCGCGCGGTTGCGACGCGCTCGACGAGCGACTCATTCCGCAGCCGGTAGCCGATGATGTCGGCAACCGTCCCGATCTTGAGCGAGTGCCGCCGCGCGAAGCGCGCGATGTCCGGGAGGCGAGCCATCGTTCCATCATCGTTGAGGATCTCGCAGATCACGCCGGCCGGCGAAAGTCCCGCCAGCCTGCACAGGTCCACGGCCCCCTCCGTCTGGCCCGTGCGAACGAGCACGCCGCCTTCGCGAGCGCGAAGCGGGAAAACGTGGCCGGGGACAATGAAGTCGCTGGCATCGGCGTCCTGACTCACCGATTTGCGAATGGTCGTCGCACGGTCGGCGGCGGAGATGCCGTTGCCGGTGCAGTCACGGGCATCGATCGACACTGTGAAGGCTGTCCCGAGCGGAGCGGTGTTGTCCGCGACCATCATCCGCAGCCCGAGCTCTCCGAGCCGGCTCTCCGTCATCGGCAGGCAGATGAGACCGCGAGCGTGCTTGAGCATGAAGTTGATGTGCTCGACCGTTGTTTTCTCGGCGGCGACGACGATGTCTCCCTCGTTCTCGCGGTCCTCGTCGTCCATCAGGACGATCATGCGCCCCGCGCGCAGCTCAGCCACGATCTCCTCGACCGGGGCTACGATCGCGGTATCGGCGCCGCCGGCGGCCCTCAGCTTGGGAGCATTGGCAAACACGACGCCGGAGTATACCGGTGTGATCTCGCTAGTTGAAAGCGCTCGGCGCGAGCCCCTTTCGGCGCGGCGATTCGGCCGGTGGAGCGTTACTCGACGGTGACGCTCTTGGCGAGGTTCCGCGGCTGGTCGACGTCCGTGCCGCGCTCGACCGCCACGTGGTAAGCGAGGAGCTGTAGTGGAATCGACAGCAGCAGCGGCATCAGGCTCGTGCTCGTGTGGGGGATCTCGATGACCGTCTCGGCGATCCTCCGAAGCTCGTGGTCAGCATCGTCGGTGACGGCGATGATGCGCCCGCCGCGCGACTCGACTTCCTTCAGGTTGCTGAGCGTCTTGCCGTAAACCTCATCCCGTGGGATCAGCACGACCACCGGCAGCGCCTCGTCAATGAGCGCGATCGGGCCGTGTTTCATCTCACCAGCGGGGTAGCCCTCGGCGTGGATATAGGAGATTTCCTTGAGCTTGAGGGCGCCCTCCAGGGCGATCGGATAGTTGATGCCGCGGCCGAGGTAGAGCATGTTCGAAGCGTGCGTGTACAGACGCGCAGCCTTGGCGATCGCCTCCTCTTGCTTGAGCGCCTGCTCTACGAGACTGGGGATTCCGACCAGCGACTGGATACACTCGCGCTCGAGCTCGGGCGGAATATTTCCGGTCCGCTGGCCGAGGTAAAGACCGAGTAGGTACAGCGCCGTGAGCTGCGTCGTGAACGCCTTGGTGCTGGCGACGCTGATCTCGGGGCCGGCATGCGTGTAGATCACCGCGTCGGACTTGCGGGCGATGGACGAGTCGACGACGTTGCAGATCGCGGCCACTGGCGCGCCGCGCTCGCGGGCGGTCTGGAGCGCAGCGAGCGTGTCGGCCGTTTCGCCCGACTGCGACACGATCAGCAGCAACGTCTCCTCGTCGATCAGCGGGTCGCGGTAGCGAAACTCGCTTCCGTAGTCGACCTCGGTCGGAATTCGCGCGAAGCGCTCGATGATGAACTTGCCGACCAGGCAGGCGTGCCACGCGGTGCCGCACGCCACCATCGTGACGCGTTTCACTGCGCCCAGCCGGTCGGCGATGGCATCGACTTCGTGGAGGACGACGTCTCCGCTCTCCTGGGAGATGCGCCCGCGCATCGTGTCGATGATCGCCTGCGGCTGCTCGTGAATCTCCTTGAGGAGAAAGTG
>SPBQ01000428.1 GCA_004525875.1 Myxococcales bacterium | reverse complement strand
GGCTCAGCCCGTACGATGCGCTTCTCGACGGATTCGATCCCGGCATCCGCACGGCGATGATCGATCCGATGTTCGAGGAGCTGGCGTGATTCCTTCCAGAGCTGCTCGGGCGCATCGTCGAGACACAGGCTAGCGAGAGCGTGGTGGCGCCGCGCGGCCCGTTCGCGGTCGACGCTCAGCGCGAGCTGGCGATCGAGCTCATGCGGGCCGTGGGTTTCGACCTCGACCGCGGCCGCCTCGACGTGAGCCACCATCCTTTCTGCGGCGGTGTGCCCGATGACGTTCGCATTACGACTCGCTACGACGAATCTGATTTCACGCGCGCCCTGATGGGCGTGCTGCACGAGACCGGCCACGCCAAGTATGAGCAGGGGCTACCCGCCGATCTCGTCGACCAGCCGGTCGGCCAGCCGCGCGGCATGGCGGTGCACGAGAGCCAGAGCCTGCTGATGGAGCTGCAGATCTGCCGCAGCCCGGCGTTCGTGCGCTTCCTGGTCCCTCGGCTGTGCGCCGCTTTCGCCGAGCAGGCGGCCACGCAGCCGCGCGCGTTCGAGGAGGACAATCTCGTCCGCCTCTACTCGCGCGTGAAGCCGGGGTTGATCCGCGTCGATGCCGACGAAGTGACCTATCCGTTGCACATCCTGCTGCGCTATCGCATCGAGCGCGATCTGATCGAGCGCCGGCTGGAGGTGGCGCAGCTTCCCGAGATCTGGGACGCAGCGATGCGCGATCTTCTGGGGCTCGCCACCGGCGAGAACCATCGCGACGGGTGCATGCAGGACGTGCACTGGTCGGCCGGGGAGTTCGGCTACTTCCCGACCTACACGCTCGGCGCGTTGCTGGCGGCACAGCTATTCGACGCCGCGTGCTCGGCGCTGGGCGATCTGGATGCGACGATCGAGATCGGCGACTTTACGAGGCTCGACGCGTGGATGTCGCAGAGCGTATGGAGCCGGGCCAGCCTGCTGGAGACGCCGTGCCTGATCGTCCACGCAACCGGCGAGCCACTCTCGACTCGCGCGTTCCGTGCACACCTCGCACGGCGCTACTCGCCCACCTGACATGGTGGCCGCCGGGCGCGAGCACGGGCCACCGATGCTCCACGCCTGCTTCTGCTCTTCCGAGCCGCGCTCTACAGGGACAGTAGTCCCGCCACGCACAACGCGATTCCACCGACGTAAGTAAGTAGCGCGCCTGCGAACCGGAGCGGTTGGGGTTTATCGAGCGTCGGGCTCAGGATCATTCCCGCGGCGTGGAGATAGCGCGCCGCCGTTGCGACCCCCATCGTCCAGACCACCCAGGTCGCCGGATCGCGCGATCCGAGAAACAGGATCAAGACTGCAAGCAAAGGGGCGTACTCGGTCGCGTTGCCGTGGGCACGGACCATCTTGTACAGACGGTCGGTAGGATCCGGGCTGAAGCCGAAGTTGGTATCCGTACTGGCGCGTGTCAGCGAGGTCGCGACTCCCAAGCCGAACACGAGCAGTCCCAGCAGCATCGAGCAAACGATCGCGACGGTCATCATCTGGCCTCCTTGCATCCGCCAGAGCTTTCCCGGAGACGCCGTCAGTCGATCACTTCGATGCGAACGTCGGTGTGCCCCTGTCGTACGAAATCGAGCGTCTCAGCCGCCTTGCGCGAGACGTCGATGATGCGCTCTTTCGCGAACGGTCCTCGATCGTTGACCCGGACCGTCACGGTCTCGTTGTTCGCCAGGTTCGTCACACGTACCTTCGTTCCGAACGCGAGCTCGCGGTGTGCAGCGGTGAGCTTTTTTTTGTCGTAAGACTCCCCGCTCGCGGTCTTGCGCCCCTGAAGCGAGTCGGCGTAGTAGCTCGCTTGCCCCTTCGCCGAGTAAGACTTCTTGGCGCCGCCCGTCGAGTTCGCCCCGTCGCCTGCGCTCGTTGCGCAGCCCGTTACGATGACGAGAAAGAAGAGAGCTGCCGTCCTCATGTAGCCACCTCCACTCCGTTGCGGCGGGCGCGCCTCGCCGCCCGCTCGCGTCGGATCTCCCTCGCATGAGCCCGCTTCGATTGCGAGGCAGCCGCGCCCAGGCGGGGAACTTCGTTGACACGGCCCGGGGCCGGCTCCTACACTCGCCAATCGGCGACTTTCGCCATCTGAGCCGGATCACAGGCACGGCCTCGGTGGCCGCCGTTCGCGGCTGCCGACGGTCCAGGGGGGGCTCATGCGCGTTCTCAGTATCCTCGGCGGTTCGACCGTACTCGGCCTTGCGGCCGCCTCTGCACTCGCCGCCGGGCCAACCGACCTCGTCACCGTCACGCCACCGCCAAGCGGTGTCGGTGAAAGCTTCTCGCCGGGCATCCGGCTCGTGGCCGACCTCGAACAGGCCTACACCGAGGAGGAGTTCCTCGTCTCGGGTGCCGCGACTCTCTACACCTACAACGAGACGGCCGTCCCGGGCGAAATCGTTCCGCTAGATAACGACGTTCCCTACACGACCCGCATCATCATCAGGCGCCCCACCGACCCGGCGGCCTTTAACGGCACCGTCATGATCGAGTGGTGGAACTCGACGGCGACGTTCGACACGGCGCCGACATGGGATCCGGCCGCCGAGTACATCGCGCGCAAGGGCATCGTCTACGTCGGCGTCACCAACAGCACGACCTCGATTACTCACCTCACCAGTGGGTGCAGCCTGTTCGGCATCCTGCCACCGACCTGCGGCACGCGTTACGCATCGCTATCGATCCCGGAGAACGGCGTGGCGTTCGAGATGGTCAGTCAGATCGCCAACATGCTGAAGACCGCGGCCGCACCCAATCCGCTGTTTCCCGACTACCCAGTCGAGCGCATCTTCCATGCCGGGCAGTCGCAACAGGGCGGCTCGATGGTGACGTACGCCACCGCCTTTCACTTCGCTGCCAATGACGGCTACTTCGTGCAGGCCGCGGGTAGCGCGCGCGCGATCAACTCGCAGTGTGCTTGCGAGCAGACCAATCCGGACGTGTGCGTTCCCGACCCCTACCCCGCCTGTACTCCGACACTGCAGGGATCGGACCGACGCGTGACAACCGATCTGCTGGTGCCCGTCTACCGCGCCCAGACCGGGACCGACATGGCCGGCGTGCTGGCCGGCG
>SPBQ01000036.1 GCA_004525875.1 Myxococcales bacterium | reverse complement strand
GCCGCCGAGCTCGCCGGCGCGGCCGACACGGCCGGCGACACCTGACCTCCCTCCCCTCTCCCCGTCCAGTGGGTCGCACGTACACGCGGCCGATGGCATTTTCTGCCGTCGAACCCGCCATCCATGACCAGAGCGAAGAAAGAAAGACCGTCACGCTTCGCGTCGGCGCAGCAGTACATCCTGGCCGGCCTGCTCACGATCGTTCCGCTGTGGGTGACGTGGCTCGTATTCAGCTTCCTGTTCGGTCTGCTATCGAAGTACGGAACACCCGTGGCGAACGCCGTCGGACGCTACGTGTCGCCCGGCTCGCCGTTCACGTTTCTGCTCCACCCGTGGTTCCGCTCGGCCATCGCCATCCTGTGGATCCTGACGGTGCTCTACGTGCTCGGCTGGGCGGCCACTCGCGCCATCGGCGCGCGTCTGCTCGGCTACGTCGACGCGATCACCTCGCGCATCCCGTTCGTGCAGACGATATACGGTGCCGCCAAGAAGCTCGTCGGCGCGCTGCAGACCAAGCCTGACGATGTCCAGCGCGTGGTGCTGCTCGAGTTCCCGTCGCCCGGCCTTCGCGCCGTCGGGTTCGTGACGCGCACATTCAAGGACGCCGTGACCGGGCAGCCGCTGGCGGCCGTCTACGTACCGACCACCCCGAATCCGACATCGGGCTACCTCGAGATCGTGCCGCTTGATAAGGTCGTGTCGACCGACTGGAGCATGGACGACGCGCTCGCATTCATCATGTCGGGCGGCGCCGTCGCGCCCGGCACGCTCAGCCTGACCGCGCGCGACCATCCCCTTGCCCCCGGGGTCGGCGGCCGAGGGCACGCCGGGAAAGACGAGCTCACACCCGCGAACCGGCAGGCAAGCGGGCAGCCAAAGGAGTAGTACATGAATTTCGGATTTCTCTTCGCCAACGCCGGCCCGTTCACCGACCCCGACATCTTCGCTCACCTCGCCACGACAGCCGACAAGGTCGGCATCGAGTCGTTGTGGACTGTCGAGCACGTCGTCGTCCCCGTCGGCTACGAATCCACCTACCCCTACGATCCCAGCGGCAAGATGCCCGGCCCCGACAACAGTCCCATCTTCGATCCGATCCTGCCGCTCACGTACGCCGCCGCGATCACTTCGAAGATCAAGCTCGCCACCGGCGTCGTCATTCTCCCGCAGCGCCACCCGTTCTACATCGCCAAGGAAGCGGCCACGCTCGACGTGCTATCGGGCGGGCGGGCGATCCTCGGCATCGGCGTCGGCTGGCTCGAGGAGGAGTTCAACGCGCCCGGCATCGCGTTCGAGTCGCGAGCAGAACGCACACGCGAGATGGTCGAGGCCATGCGCTCGCTGTGGTCGCCGGGCGCGAACAGCTTCGAGGGCAAGCACTTCAAGTGGGGCGAGGTCGAGTCGAATCCGAAGCCCGTGCAGGCAGGCGGCGTGCCGATCGTCGTCGGCGGTCACACCGAGATCGCGGCCAAGCGGGCCGCGCGTTACGGCAACGGGTTCTTCCCCGCCATGGTCTCGGAGGAACGTTTCGCCGAGCCCGTCGGTTTGATGAAAGGCGAGTGCGAGAAGCTCGGACGCGATCCGTCCGAGATCGAGCTCACGACGACATTCATGGTGCCGGACCTCGACCTCATCCACCGATTCGAGGACATGGGCGTCACGCGGCTGATAACAGCCCCACCGGCGTTCGACAAGAAAGGGCTCACCGTCGGGCTCGCGCAGTTCGCGGACAACGTGATCGCGAAGGCGTGATCGGAGGGCGGGCCTGGCCGCCCTCCTATCAAAGCGAGCAACCATCTCATGACGCTGCGTCCGGCGGCTTGTCGCTCACGACGGCGAGCCAGCCGCCGGAGGCGGCGTCATACGATGGATTTCCCCAGCTGGTGGAACGCTGAGCGGCTTAGCCGCTCAGCGTTCCACCAGCTGGAGTCGCTCGGCCTTCTCGAAATTCGCGCGCAGACGTGAGAAATCATCGGCGGTGAACGGCTTGTAGCTGTCGTCGCCGCGCTCTCGCCAGTAGACGGGATCCTTGACCCGCTCGGGGTGGAAGTGCGCAGCCTTCAGGTTGCGCACGAGGATCTTCTGCGTGCCCGTGTACTCGAAGTCGTCGACGATGCGCAAGAAATCGGGGAACCACTTGCGGTCCATCCCTCCCTCGGAGATCTGCCGTTCGCAGAATTCGAAGAAGCCCTTCGGATCGAACTTCGCGCCGTCCTTCAGCTTGACTGCTGCCATGACAAGCTCGTCGGATACCACGCACGGAACGCCATAGGCTGCTGCCAGCGGGATCTCCGGGTGCTCCGAAACAAGGCGCGAGACCTGTAGCGCCGAGAAGTTCTCACCGTCCTTACGGATCCAGTCGTCGGTACGGCCGTCAAAGTAGAGGTAGCGCTTGCCGTCGCCCACGAGGATATGGCCGAGGTCGCCGGAGTGATACACCCCGTCGCGGTACTTCGAAGAAGTGGCCTTCTCGTTGCCGAAGTACCCCTGGAACAGCGCCGTGTCGGCGGCCACACGGCAGATCTCGCCGACCGCATCGTCGTAGTTGAGGATCTGGCCGTGTCCGTCGACCGCGGCAGGCGGGCACTCTTTTCCCGATTCGTCGAGGATCTGCACGCAGGGGTCCTCTACCTCGCCGACGCTGCCGCGCGGATCGCCGAGGCGACGGAATGTGCTGATCGCAGCCTCGGTCGAGCCGTATAGCTCGAACATATCCTCGAGACCGAAGTAGTCGATGAAGTTGTCGATGTCGGGCGGCGATGCGCCGTTGCCGACCGCGAAACGGATCTTGTTGCCGGGATGACCGGCGATCTCGGCGCGAATCTTCTCGGCGTCGCCGCCGTATTTCTTCTCCAGCGCGGCGAGCACGTAGTGCACCGGTTCGCCCACGTAGTTCCAGTACGTGACGCCGTATTCGATGAGATCGGGCACGAACCGGCTCGCGCTGAACCGCTCGCGCAGGCCCATGCTGCCGCCAACCCAGAACGCGGGCATGTAGCCGACGAACATCGCGTTGGAGTGGAACAGCGGCATGCAGCCGTAGCCGACGTCGCGCTTGTCCAGCTGCATGCGCGCGGAGACGAGGGCGCCGACCATGCACAGCTTGAAGTGATTGTTGTTGATCCCCTTCGGCAAACCAGTCGTCCCCGACGTGTAGATGACCATGAGATTGTCTTCGGGCTTGACGTTGACATCAGGCAGCTCGAGCTTCGAACCGTCGGTGCCGACCTCGACGTCGAGGCAGGCCCGATAGTCTGCGTCCTCGGGGATCTCCGCATCTCCCGTGCGCAGCACGAGAATATTCTCCGGCACGATGTGGCCGAGCTGATCGCGTACGCGATCCACTTCGCTGAAAATCCGCTCGTCGACCACCAGCACACGAGCCTCGGACTGGTTGAGCACGCCGGCCAGCGTCTCACCGCGAAGTCCCGTGTTGATGCCGAACAGGGTCAGGCCGGCCGCCCCACAGCCACCGTACAGCGAGAGCAGTTCCAGGTGATTCTCGAGCATCATCGCGACGTGGCCGGGACGTTTTTCGTCGACGGCGCCGAGTCGCGCGCGCAAGAAATGAGCGACGCGCGCCGACTCATCGCGCAGCCGCCGGTAGGTCCAGCTGCGATCGTCATGACGCACGGCGACAAGATCGCCGCCCTCCGGGTGCTCCGCGCGCACGCGTAGCTGCGCGGGCAAGGTCAGATCGGCCTCGAACTGAAGAGGGCTGCTGGCTCCCATCGGGTCCTCCGGGCTTCTCGAAGAGAATTGCCGCCGGATACGCGGCCGCGCGATTCTCATGCCCCGCCACGCTTCGTGCAAGAGAGATGCGAGCGTCGAAATCGTGGTAGCGGACTCGGCCGACGGGTTGGTACGCTTTCTCCTTGGGGACGCGCAAAGCGTTCGCGCTGTGGTGGGACCGTTGGAACGGATTCAGACTGGCTCGCGAAGACTCGCGAGGTTCGCGTGCATGATCGTGTGCGGCCTCGCCGGCGCGTGCGCGCCGCGCGCGGCCACCACCGTCGCGGCATCGCTGCCCGCGGCTCCGGTGGCCGGCGCCGTGTCGGGCACGACGTACACGGCACCCGACGGTGCGTTCCGAGTGGCCGTTCCGACCGTGTTCGTGACCGGGCAGGCCGCCGTCGGGGCGGGACGCCTCCACGAGGGCCTGCGCCTGGAGGACGGGCGAGGCATGGTCGAGGGCGCGCGCGTCGACTACGTGATGTTCGGCCCCTCCGTCGATCACGACGACGAAATCTATCACGTCGTGCTCGCTGCCCCCGACCCCTATCGCCGCTACGACGATCTCGCACGGCACGCCGACGCGATCATCACCGGCTACCTGGAACAGTATGACCAGCAGTACGTCGGGGCTTCGACCGAGCTGGTGCGAAAGGACGTAGAGCTGGCGGGACGGCCGGCCGTCTATGCGAGTTATCGATATGATTTCGTTCGTCGGTCGACCGACGATGCCACTCGGCTGCGCTCGTACGTGTCCTTCTGCATACTCGCGGCGCAGGGCTATCGCCTGGTGACGACGGTGGTCGAGCGCCGGCCCGCATCGGTCCCCAGCGAGGAAGCAGACGGCCGGGAAAAGTCGCTCGAACACCAGTACCGGGAAGGTAGCTGCGACGGACAGTGGCTCGCATCGCTCGAGCTCGACGCGCCAGCCACCACCGCGACGTCGTCGCTGGCCTTCAGAAATCGTTTTGCCGCGCAGAACGCGCGCTAGCGGTTTTCGAGCCCCGCTAGCCGATCCCCGATCGCTTCCTCGATCAACGGCAGCGAGGATGCGGGCCTGCCCTCGTCCTCGTCGCGAAGAGCGGCCGAAGGGTCGGCCCAGCTCACACGCGGCACATCGGCCGGCGGTGCGTCCAGGATCGGTCGTGGCGCCCGGTCGAGCTCGCCGCCAGTGCTGCCGTCCGCGAGCGAACGACGGGTTCCAGCGAGACTCCGCGATCGAACCGGCGCGTCGGCATAGCCGGGCGCGACGCTCCGGCATCGACTCGAGCAGCCGTCGGTGTCGGTTGCGTTGCCATCGTCGCACTCCTCGACACCCTCGAGAACAAAGCCGTCACCGCAAGACGCAGGAACGCAGCTACTCAGGCATGCATCGAGGTCGGATGTGTTGCCGTCATCGCACGACTCAGCATCTTCGAACACGAATCCGTCTCCACAGCGTGCGACCACACAGCTCGTGAGACAACCATCGGAGTCGGCGCCGTTGCCGTCGTCGCATTCCTCGACGCCTTGCCACGTGTAGCCGTCGCCACAGGTGGCGCGCATACAGCCGGTCAGGCAGGAGTCCTCGTTGAGGTCATTGCCGTCGTCGCAGGGCTCGATCCCGTTGAGAATGACCCCGTCTCCGCACGCCGCGTTGACACAACTCGTCAGACAGCGGTCCCAATCGTAAGAGTTGCCGTCGTCGCATTCCTCGCCTCGCTCGACCAAACCGTTTCCACACTCCCCCGGCAGCCCCATCACCAGCTCGGTCGGCATGACACGATCGGGTTTCCAGTGGCTCCTGTCGCTATCGGTGGGAATGACCGAGAGCGCGAGTTGTCCGGCCGGCGTCTCGAAACGAGGGGGAATCTGCGCGGCCGTCCGCGCGGCAGCGATCTCCGAGGGAGCCGCGTATTCGGTTCGCTCGCGGATCGTCTCCGAAGCGAACGTGGTCAGGATCGGTACGCAGCAGGCGGCGGCGACCGCCGCCGCAAAGTACATCCTCGAGCGCGTCCCGAAGTCACGGTCTACGCGCGCCCGCAAGCGCCGCGATCGCGGGCCGCCGCACGTTCTGCTGATCGCCTGCTTGATCGTCGCAGTGGAGACCGGCCGCTCGCCGCCCGTGAACGCCGTCGTCAGCGCGTGATCACAAACAAGGTTGATCGCCTGCGGAATCCCGCCCGTGGCCTTCCAAACACGCGCGAGGTCGGCCGCTATGAAGAGATCCTGGCGCTCGGCGCCGACCGCGCACAGCCGCGTCTCGACATACTCGCCCACCTCGCCGGCCGACAGCGGCTCGAGTCGCGCGCGAACGCCGATCCGCTGATGTACCTGGCGAAGGTTGTACTGGTTGAGCTTGTCCCCGAGCTCGGGCCGGCCGCTGAGGACGACCTGGAGGACCTTCTCCTTCGTGGTCTCCAGGTTCGTGAGCAGCCGCAGCTCCTCCAGCGTCTTGTCGTCGAGCGTCTGTGCATCGTCGATGATGACGACGACGTTGCGTCCCGCGCATAGCGCGCCCAGAAGGTACTCGTTGAGCCGAGTGAGCCTCGTCAGTCGCCGCGAGTCGTCAAGTACGATGCCGAGGTCGATGCAGATGAACTCGAGCAGTTCGTCGAACGTGACGCCGGAGTTGAAGAGCATGGCGACCTGGGTGTCGCTCGCTAGCTCTTCGGCGACCCTACGCAGCAGCGTCGTCTTGCCGGACCCCGGCTGACCCACCAGAGTGATGAATCCCTTGCGGGAGCGAACACCGTGGATGATCGACGCCATCGCCTCGCGCGTCGACGCGGTCACGAAGTAGCCGTGCGGATCGGTCGTGCCGGAGAAGGGGTTCTCTCTGAGATTGTAGTAGTGCTCGTACATCGATGTATGCGCCATCTCGCGTTGGTCCATGCGGGAGCGCTCGACGCTCGCACGTGTGGGATCTATCCGCGTGCAATCTCAGCAATGGTCGTACCAGCGCGAGCGCGTACGGAGGCGAGCCTCACCGCGCACACACCTCGCCCGCGATCAGCGCACGTCCGGTGCCATGCACGGCAGCGTGGCGCATGAGGGGCGCCCCCCTCACACGGGGCACGGTGCTGGAGTTCCCGGGACAACGCGCAAGCGCCACGCGCAATGGTCCGCTCGAGGCGTCTGATGCTTCAGGCGCCCAGGCACTTGCGGCTCGACCGCCCCGGCCAGGGCGCGGGCCCGGCGATTGCGTGGCTGCGAGCACAGCCAGCGATCGAGCAGGTGTGCACGACAGGATTGCGACGCCACATCGCGTGCCGCTCGCCGGCCCTCGAGCCAGCGGCCGGCGCGCGCTGGGTCGGCGAAGAGTCAGGCGCGCGGGTGTCAGCCCCGCCCGACGGCGACCTTCGCCCACGCGTCGCGAAGAGTCACCGTACGATTGAAGAGAACGCGGCCCGGCGTCGACCCACGGTCGACGCAGAAGTAGCCGAGTCGCTCGAACTGGTAGCGATCGCCGGCAACGGCGCAAGCGAGCGCCGGCTCCACCGGACAGTCGCGCAGGATCTCGAGTGACGCGCCATTCAGACCGACAGTGAAGTCTTCCCCCTCGTCGAGATCGAGCGGGCTCTCCCTCGTGAAGAGCCGGTCGTATAGGCGCACCTCAGCGGAGATCGCATGCGCCGCGGAGACCCAGTGAAGCGTTGCCTTCACTTTGCGTCCGTCGGGAGCATCACCTCCGCGCGTGGCAGGATCGTAACTACAGCGAAGCTCCACGACGTTGCCGTCAGCGTCCTTGATCGCCTGCTCGCAACGAACGAAGTACGCGTACCGTAACCGCACCTCACGCCCCGGAGCGAGTCGGAAGAACTTTTTGGGCGGATCTTCCAAAAAGTCGTCACGCTCGATGTAGAGCTCGCGAGAGAATGGAACCCTGCGCGTCCCGGCCGACGGATCCTCAGGATTGTTGACGGCCTCGAGCTCTTCGCCACCGCCCTCGGGGTAGTTCTCGATCACGACCTTGAGCGGACGCAGGACGGCCATCACACGCGGGGCTGTGCGGTTGAGCTCGTCGCGCACGGCGTGCTCGAGCTGGTCGAATTGCACGCGCGCGTGATGACGCGTCACGCCCACGTCCGTACAGAACCGACGGATCGCCGGAGCCGGATAGCCGCGACGCCGCATCGCGGCGAGGGTCGGCATGCGGGGATCGTTCCAGCCCTCGACGTGCCCTTCCTCGACGAGACGTCGAAGGATGCGCTTGCTCATCACCGTATAGGTCAGATCGAGCCGGCCGAACTCGATCTGCTCGGGGTGGCACGACACGTCGAGCTGATCGAGGATCCAGTCGTACAGCGCCTTGTTGTCCGCGAACTCCAACGTGCACAACGAATGCGTGATGCCCTCGATCGAATCGGAGAGGCAGTGGGCGAAATCGTACATTGGATAGACGGACCAGCGATCTCCGGTACGGTGATGATGCGCCCGCTGGATCCGGTAGATGACCGGGTCGCGCATGACGATGATCGGCGAGCTCATGTCGATCTTCGCTCGCAAGGTGCGTGTGCCGGCGTCGAACTCCCCGTCCGACATCCTTGCGAAGAGATCCAGATTCTCCTCGACCGAACGCTCCCGGTACGGACTGTCGCGGCCCGGCTCCTTGAGCGTGCCGCGATGCTCCCGGATTCCATCGGCATCGAGATCGCAGACGTACGCCTTGCAGGCGCGGATGAGATCGATCGCGAAGCCGTGGAGTCGCTCGAAGTAGTCGGACGCGTAGTAGAGGTGCTCGTTCCAGTCGAAGCCGAGCCACCGAACGTCCTCCCGGATCGAGTCCACGTACTCGGTGTCCTCGGCGGTCGGATTGGTGTCGTCGAAGCGCAGGTGGCAGCGGCCTCGGGCATTCTCCGCGGCGACGCCAAAGTTCAGGCAGATCGACTTCGCGTGGCCGATGTGGAGATAGCCGTTCGGCTCGGGCGGGAACCGGGTGACCACAGCTCCGCCATTCTTGCCGGCCGCGACATCGGCGGCGACGATGTCGCGAATGAAATCCCTTGCTGGTCCAGTCTCGCTCGTCACCTCGTCGCGCCCTCCTTCCTCGCCCCGCGGGCGGTGCAGTCTAGGAGGTACATCGCGAAATGTCTCCCAACCCGCGCATGCTCGCGTCTTGCGCTGGCTCGGCCCGCCGGGCAGCCAGTCGGTATGGACACCGCAATGGAGCTCGCCGAGGCTGTGGCGCGGGAGTCGATCCGCGACCTGGTTGCCCGTTACAACGCCGCCGGCGATACCGGCGACGTCGACACGGTGGCCGCGCTCTTCGCGCAGGATGCGGTCATGGAGGTCGAGGGGACGGTCTTCAGCGGGCGTGAGGCCGTTCGCGACATGTTCGTGGGCGTCGCCCGCAGCACCGGCGACGAGCGGCTCGCCGAGTACATCCGCCATTTCACGGCGACGCACCAGATCGACATGATGGGGCCGGACACGGCGAACGGCCGGTGCTACTACCAGACACTCACCGAGCGCGGGCTCGATCACTGGGGACGCTACGTCGACCGCTACGCCGTCATCGACGGCCGCTGGCGCTTCGTGTACCGGCGGGTGAAGATCGACGGCCTGACCTCCGGCGGCTGGTGCGACCGCATGCGCTCGCGCCGGAACTAGCCGCCGGAGGCGGCGTCAGGCGATGGTAGAGCGAGCGTAGCGAGCGGCGCTGGCTCGCACCGCGAGCCAGCCGCAGGCGGCCTGGCCTCACCCTGCTACAGGTCGGCAACCAGGCTATCGCCTCCGAGCTGTCGCGACTGTCTCTCGATGAATGCGGCGCGCGCCTGGACGTAGGCAGAGGGATCGACGACCGACGAGCGCGAGGGGCTCGGCAGCACGGCCGCGAGCAGAGCCGAATCGTGCTCGGTGAGCTCGGCGGCCGACTTGTCGAAGAACGCGGTCGCTGCCGCGCCTGCACCGTACACGCCTGGACCGAACTGCACGACGTTCAGATAGATCTCGAGGATCCGTCGTTTCGGCAGACACAACTCGAGGAACAAGGTCATTCCCGCCTCCAGCCCCTTTCGGATCATGCTGCGTCCGGGCCACAGATACAGGTTCTTCGCCAGCTGCTGTGTGATCGTGCTCGCGCCGCGCTGGCGCGCCCGGCTCTGGTTTTCCTCGAGCGCGCTCGCGATCGACGCGAAGTCGAACCCACGGTGATCGAGGAAGCGCTGGTCCTCGGCAGCAATGACCGCGACGGCCAGCGACGGCGCGATGCGGTCCATCGGTTGCCAGTCGAAACGTGCGACGACGCTCGGCGGCGTGGCACGCGCATACCGGATCATGAACGAGCTCGTCGGAGGGTCGATCCAACGCAGCGGGAGAGTCAGACCGACACAGAGCAGCAGCACACCGACGACCAACGCGGCGGCGATGCGAACCGCGAGCATCACACGACGGCGCAGAGCGTCCCGGAAACCGGCGGTCGTATCCAGCCTCACCACCGGAAGAACACCGACCGGACCATCGCGTCGAGCACGACCAACGGAGGCCTGACTGGATGCACCAGAACGACTCCTCGACCCGCTCGGCCTCAGCGGCCCGGAGCCTCCCGGCCGCCCGTGCAACCGCGCGGTGCCGGCGGATCCGGCGAGCCGTAGCGCGTGCGAAGCAGGCGTGTGGGGCGGCCCTCACGCAGCGTGACGACGAACATCTTCGAGTAGTCGGTGTCCCGGCACAACTCCTCGACGGGGGGTGAGCCGAGCGCTTCGAGCAGCCGCGGGATCGTGTGCGAGTGCCCCACGACCAGCACCGTATCGCCCGCCAGCTCGCCACGCAGCAACGCCGCGACGGCCGCGACGTGGCG
>SPBQ01000058.1 GCA_004525875.1 Myxococcales bacterium | reverse complement strand
CTTCGGATCAGCGCTTCGAATGCGCGTACTCAAACGTTCGAGCCATGCCACTGCGGCTCGGCGGGTTGGCGGGATACAGCAGTTCGAGTTCTCGTTGCCTAGGTCCCATGCCCAGAGAGCCGGATGGCCTCGAAGTGCTTCAGCAGCGGCGCCAGCAAACCGCTCCTGTGCGTTTCCCACGGTCTCATCGCTGAACCAGTTCTTCGCGATGCCAGGAATCACTTGGCTATCTGCAATGATGCGAAACCTGGCTTCCGGTGACGATGGTTCGGGACAACGCTCCGCATCCACCGCCCAACGCGGGATCCAGTTCACGCCGCTCATGTGGCCGGTAAAGAGCGTGGGGATCAGATCCAAGCTGTTGTCACGGGCCGCGTCGGCGACACGCACCAGGCGGTTCAGCGCCTGCTCCGATACATGGTCAGGCGAGGGTTGAAAATATTCCCAGAGCAGGAAGACCCGTACGGAATCGAAGCCGGCTGTGCGAAGCCGCGCGAAGTCGCGCTTCACCTCTTCTTCGTCGAAGAGCTGCCACCAGCGCATCGCCGTGCGGGACGGCCAATAATTGATACCCAGTCGGAACCTGGCAGGCTCAGAGCTCATGTGCGGCACGCCGCTCAGCGCTGGTAGGGCTCGAAGGTTGCGAACGGGAGCGCCGAAGTACCTCCTGGTACACGCGCAGATATCCGTCCGTCATTCGCTCCGCGGAGAAATGATCCTCGACGTGCTTGCGTGCAGTCGAGCGATCGAGCTCGCCGAGGCGCTGCACCGCAGCCGTGGCTTCGTCGAGGTTGTTGACGATGAATCCCGTCTTACCATCGACCACGACCTCAGGAACTGAACCCCGCCCGATCGCGATCACGGGAACTCCGCAGGCCATCGCTTCGACCATGCTCAGGCCGAACGGCTCATCGAAGCTGATCAGATGGAGGAGTGCATCCGCGCTACCGAGGACCTCGGCGCGCTCGTCGGGGCCCACGGATCCGAGATAGCAAACCTGATCGCCATCGATGTGTGGGGCGACCTCGCGTTCGAAATAGGCCTTGTCCTGAACGATCCCGGCGATGATCAGCCGCCGACCGCTGCGACGCGCGACCTCGATCGCTTCCGCTGCACCTTTTTCGGGATGAATGCGGCCAAAGAAGAGCAGGGTGCCATCTGAATCCTCCCGCAGCGTGAACTCATCGAGGGTGATGCCATGATGCACGGTCGCCACGTAATCGAGCTTCGGGCTGCGATCGGCATCGCTGATCGACACGTAGTAACTCGACGCGTTGTATTTCTCATACACGGGTAGGATGCGCGGCGAGGAAAACCCATGGATGGTCGTGACCACGGGTGTGTCGACCAGACCGCTGTAGGAGAGCGGGAGAAAGTCGAAATGGTTGTGGATGAGATCGAACTCGCCAGCCTGCTCGAACACCTCGGAAACGTGCAAACACTCCCAGACCTTGGGATCCAGGGTGTCATCCTCGGAATAAGGCCGCGGACAGGGCCCGGCGAGCGCCGCCTCCGTGATTGAGTCGGCCGTGGCGAACAGGGTGACGGCGACACCGCGCGCAACCAAGCCTTCGGTCAAGAGCGACACCACGCGCTCCCACGGCCCGTAGTGCCGTGGGGGAACGCGCCAGGAAATTGGCGCGAGCATCGCTACGCGGATGGAATCGTTCGAAGAAGTAGACGACGTCGGTACCAGGACTTCAGGTGGTGTCATGGTGCTCGATTGTCGCACACCCGTGCGCCGGGACAGGGCAAAACTCGAACGCGTCAGACATCGACTTGATCCTGGAGTCGCACAAGCAGCTCATCGAGAGGGACGGTGGCGATGTGAATGCCGACATCCGAGAATCCGTAGGGGAGGATCAACTGTCCGTTGTGCAAGAGCCCCCCACACGTGTAGACGACATTCGGAACGTAGCCTTCGCGCTCATCGGTCTCCGGGGTCAGAAGGGGTCCAGGAAGCTCCCCGATGACACGCCGCGGGTCTTCCAGGTCGAGTAACATGGCTCCGATGGCGTAGGTGCGCATGGGACCGACGCCATGCGTGAGCACGAGCCAACCCTCTTCCGTTTCGATCGGTGAGCCGCAATTGCCGATCTGAATCATTTCCCAGTGACGGCGGGGCATGCGAAGTACTTCCGCGTCATGCCAGAAGCGAACAGTGTCCGAGGTCATGTAGTAGAGGCTCTCACCGTCGTGACGGGAGAGCATGGCGAATTTTCCAGCAATGCGCCGAGGGAAAAGCGCCATCCCTTTGTTCTGAGCACCGGTGCCATTCAACGTCCGAATCTTGAATTGAAGAAAGTCTCTCGTCTCGATGAGCTGGGGAAGGATGTCGTGCCCATCATAAGCCGTGTAGGTCGCGTAGTAACACTTGGCGCCATCATCATCGACAAAGCGGACGAAGCGCGCATCCTCCATCCCGTGGCTCTCCGTGGGGCTATCGGGAAATATTGTGCGCTCGGAGATCTCCGAATCGGGTGAAAAGACGACGTCATAGTTCGAGGTCGCCAGCCAATGGATCACCTCGATGGTCTCCCGTTTCAGCGCTATCGGGACATCTTGGTACTTTGACTGGGCGATGACGCCCATCAGTTCTTCCAGGTTGAACCGCTCCGCAAGACGCTCGAGTACCCATTGAGAGATCGGGTTGTCAAAACCGAGCTCTCTCAGCTTCGATTCGAAGACTTCTTTCTGGTACGCGGGATTGGAAACGCGTTTTCCCGTAAGGGCAAAGGGACTCATCGAATCGATGGTGATGCTGTCGTCCGATTCGATCACACCCGAACGAAACTCGATCGAAGAGATATGTCCCTCGCCGATTGCCCGTAAACTCATGATGAAACGGGCTGATCCACTCGGCAGGCCGGATTGATCGGGCGCCGCAACAATGGACGGATTGCACAATGCCGCGGCTTCGATGGAGTACTCGTGGGAACAGTAGGCACCGACGAGCTGACGGCGTTCGCGCGAGAATGTCTCGCTGTCGTGAATGTGTCGCGATACGGCATCGAAACAATCATCGAGCCTGCCTTCGAAGTCGCGGTGTCGAGGCGAGAAATGGCGCACAATCCCCTCTAGCATCCCCGGAATCTGCACCTCCGGGATCGTGCGGATCCGATCAAGAACGGCGTGGAAGCGGGACTTCCCATTTGGGAGGACGTCTGTCCCCGACAGGAACGGCTTGGTGATGACCCGTTTCGGGTCGGGAAGAAGCCGGTGCGGTGTCCTCGTTACAGACAACGGATCCATACTCATTGCCATGCCGTTCTCAGCCGTGAGGAATAGTTGATGGGGTCTGAAAGCATCCGACTATTTATCCACTGATCGGTGATATAGCCGCGTTATCGGAACGCTCCAAGCATCAGATGGGTTCTCTGCACCAAGCGCTCTCAGTCTGTGCGAGCAGCATCCGTTTCGGCTTGTTCGCTGCCCAGTTCATCGCTCGCAAGACCAAGCATTGCGAGCAACGCGATGAGGAAGGAGACGAGGCTTTCGGCTCCCTGATTCTCGTTCACTCCGCTCAGCTCGAGCCCATCATGGCAGCCGGCGGTCGAGAAATCGTAGAGGGAAAGCCCGAGACGGTTGGCGCCGAGAAACCATTCGAAGGACTGCCGCATACGGGCCATGTATCGGAGATCGCCGGTCGAGTCGTAGGCAGCGCCAAACGCGAGCACGAACGCCGATGCGTCGATCGGTTGCTCATCGACTATTGAGGGTACACCTCCTCGAACGTGCCATCCCGCGTTCCCGACCAGCTGGAGATGCTCACCGGTGAAGCAGATTTCCTCAAGGAACGCCAAGCTGTCGCGCGCCACGCGCAGCGCGGTTTTGTCACCGGTGCGCTTCGAAAACGTGAAGAGCGCCAGCGGGAGCACCGCATTCTTATAGGCCAGATCTGGCTCGAACCAGCGCCACGTCTCGTCGGCTTCTTCGTCGAAGCGGCGGATCAGCCCCGCTGCAAGGGATTCCATTGTCTCCAATGCCAGCTTGTTGTCGCGATCGCTCCGCAGGTAGGTATCCAGGCCCAGTATTGCCAGCGCAGATCCTCGCGGGCCAAACGTCAAGGGAAGCGTCATCGACCGGTCGAACATCCTCTTGGCCAAAAGGCGATGGCCCTCATCCGGGGCCAACTCAACCGCCAGGCCGAGAGCCCATAAAGCTCTCCCAACGCAGTCCTCGGAGCCCGGCTCACGATCGAGGTTCCGGCGAAAGTCCATGAAGTTTCGAAAATCCCCATCTTCGCATTGCGAGTGATGCAGATAGCTCAGGTAGGTCGTTATCAGCTGTCGCGTTTCGCCCAGGCCAATCACCCGCTGAGCCAGCAAGGCAGCGAGCAGTCCCCGTGCGTTGTCATCCACGCAGTAGCCGAAGCGGCGGTCGGGCACGCTGAAGGCGGCATGTTGGAGTAAGCCGGTGTCGTCGGTCATGCGCACCAGGTGGTCGAGGCGCAGCTCTGGAATACTCCGCGTTAGCAACGCTGGGGCCTCCGGTACCACGGCTTCACGCAGTGCGAGTTGGATCAGATCGACATAGTCCTCCCCGACCTTCGGCCAGATCATCTGTCGCGCGAACGCGTACGCCGAGCGCTGGCTCTTTTCCATCTCCATCGGATCTTTCACGAGACTCCGAAGCGCATCGCAGAGCCCATCGACATCACCGAAGCCAAACAGGTGCCCACGCCCCTCTGCTAGAAGCTCCTTCGCGTACCAATAGGGTGTAGAAACGGGGGCGGCCCCAGACCCCATGGCGTACGCCAGCGTGCCGCTCGTGATCTGCTCCTCGTTCCAGTACGGCGTAAGGTAGATATCCGCCGCCTGGAGATAACTGCGAAGCTCGTCATTATCGACGAACTGGTCTCGGAAGACGACGTGGTCACGGAGGCCCAGCGACTCGACTTCGCGCTTCAGCGAGAGCCGGTATTCCTCCCCCACACGACGCACGATCTCGGGATGCGTCGCGCCAACGACGAGGTAGATCAGATCCGGAAATTCGGCGACAAGCTTCGGCAATGCGCGAATGACCACCTCGATCCCCTTTGAGGGGCTGAGCAACCCAAACGTGAGCAGAACACGTCGGCCAGTTACACCGAACTTCGCCTTGTTCAGATCTCGCTCGTCAGCCCGCATGTCCGGGATGCCGTGTGGAATGAGTCGGGTGCGCTCCGGCGAGATGTCGTAGGACTTCTCGAGGAGGTCGATGGCAAGATGGCTCATGACGACCAAACACTCACAGCGCTCGGACATCTTCTGGACGATCAGTCGCTGTGAAGCCGTAGGCCGATCGAGAACGGTGTGTAGCGTGGCGATGCTCGGCTTGCGCAACTCATCGAGGAAGTCGAGGACGTAGGCACCGTCCTTCCCACCGAAGACTCCGTATTCGTGCTGGACCGAGACTATTCGGGTGTCGCTATAGTTCACGAAGTCTGCCGCCCGTAGGTAGTCCCCCCTGACCCCCTGACGAATTTCGAATCGAACGCGCTCGGCGTGCTCGTAGGTGGAGCCGGCGTCGGTCATCGCCAGGACCGTCGCGCGAACTTTCTCGTTCGCCGAGATCACAGCGTCACTCAGATCGCGTGTAAACGTCGCGATCCCACATCGTTGGGGCGGGTATGTTCCCACAAAGGCGATCGGCAACTCATCGTCACTGTGACGCTCGCGCTGGTTTTGCTGTGAACCGCTCACTGAATACCTCTTCCTGGTACTGTCTCCCATAACCACACCTGAACCGCCCGGGTTTCTCGGAGGCTCTGGTGTGCCCTGGGTTTCATGGAGTCGCGAAGCCGGATTCATGCTGCCGTCTTCTTCGTATGTTGCATCTCGAACTAGACCAGCGAAAACATTCCAAGTGCCGAATGTCGCCGCTGGCGGTTGTGGAAGATCTCCAGGTACTCGAATATCGCGTTCGACAGCTCGACACGAGTGCACCACCGCTTACGTGTCTCCCTCAGCCTCGGTAGCTGGTCGGTCTGCGGTGTTGTTAACTTGAGCTACGAAGGCTCTCGCCGCCCCCTAGATCTTGCGCTCGACCGCTGCTCAGGCGCCACACGCGGTGGTGCGGAAAGGCCAGCAAGGCTCGAGTTGACAGCACTGGCGCTGCGTCGCTGTAAAGCGGCTCGTGCGCGGATGCGGTTTCTGAGAGGCACAGGTACGGGAGAACCCCAATAGACAGGATTCCTGGCGCGGTGGCGTTGGCCGGTCCATGAGAGGACATAGACAGGGGCATGCGGCGTGAACAACCGTCGTTCGTATGCCGCGATCTTCTGACGGCAGGGAGTTCCGGGCATGAGCAAGACGACGGCGAAGCGTACGATACTGGTACCGACAAGCATCGTCGTCTCTTTGCTGGCGTTTTCCCTCGACGCTCGGGCAGAACCGAACGGGTGTGGCCAGCCGGTAAGTACCGGCGCAGGTTCCACCGTATCCGACTGCAGATTCATCCTTTTGCGCGCGTTGGAATCGGAGCTTGTGTCGTGTCCTTCGTGCGTCTGCGACCTCGACCGCTCGGGTGCAGTAGCGGCTACCGACTTGCTTCGCTGTATCATCCACGCGACGTCACGACCCATGGCGGTAGACTGTCCGAGCTGTTCGTTGGGCGCTGGGGCCACAACCGCTACCATCGCCGGTACATCGCCAACCGCACCGACGACGACACTCGGCGGTCCCCTGACCAACTACGACGTCCTCTTCACGATCGGCGAAGCTGTCTTCGTCGGCGCGCTGCAGTTCGAGACCGACTACGCGACCGCGGCGGCGAACTCACAGGGCAACTTCGTCGGCACAGGCCAGGCTGCCGACTGTGAGGTCGTCCCCGATCTCGGTCTGGGCTTCCCGGCGTTCAACAACTGCATCGGTCCGAACGCGTGCGGCCTGCTCGGCCCCGACACGCTCGTCGCCGCCATCACGTCGGTGAGCGGCTTCAACACGGAGGTCGGCGAAACGGTCGTCCGTTGCACCTGGGCGAGCGTGACTCAGCCGAGTGCCGGCGACTTCGAGATCACCGTGGTCGACGCGTCGGACCCGACCACCAGCCCCATCAGCGTAACGGTCGACATCGGCCAGATCGCCGCGCAAGATGGAGGTGCCATCTGCGGCAATGGCGTCATCGAGCCGGGCGAGTTCTGCGACGACGGCAACACGATCAGCGGAGACGGCTGCGACAGCAATTGCCTGATCGAGTCGCCGTCTGGTAACTGTCAGATCAGATTCGGAGTGACCAACGCCGAGGTCTTGGGGGCCCTGTCGTATGATACTGACTACTTCAACGCCCCCGGAGAGTTCAGCGGGTCGGGTGGGGCTGTTGAGTGCACATCGCTGTCTGGGGATCTTGCTGCCTTCAACGACTGCGACACTGCCGATGCGTGCCCCACGATACCGTTCGCGTCAAGATCGCTAGCCTCGGCAGTCATCTCCGCAGGTGGCTTCAACACCCCGGCCGACATGGCAGTGTGCAGCTTTGTCGCCACGACAATCCCACAGCCTACCGATTTTCTCATAACGGTGACCGACGCGACGCGACCTGATTTCTCGCCGGCGTTCGCGAACGTTGAGGTGACCGACATCAGCTGCGCGGCAACCTGTATAGATGCTATCGATTTCGAAGGACTGCCGGCGGGCACGATCGTCTCCGAAGCCTTCGCCGCCGACGGTTTGGGACCGATCGGCGTCGACGGCATGAATCCGCAGTTCGGGTCAGGAATCAATAGCGCGATCATTTTTGATTCGTCATGCCCCGGCGGATGCTCGGGGACAGGGCCTCGAGATTTCGATCTCGGTACGCCAAACGAGGACTTCGGCGGTCCTGGAATCGGCAATGGCGGCCGTTCCGGCGGGCTTGCGCCCAACCAAACGCCCCGAGGCAACGTATTGATCGTGGCCGAGAATCTCGTAGATGAGGATGGCGACGGTCTCGTCGATGAACCGGACGATCAAAGCGGACGGACGGTCGAAATCTGTTTCGATTTTTCAGCAAGCGGCCCCACCGTTCCGCGTGGCCTGACAATCATGGACATCGACACCAACGAGGAGCCAGGGACGGTCGAGTTCTTCGATGATCTTGGAGCCTCACTCGGAATGGTCGAGCTACCTATAACCGGCGACAACGGCATCGAGGACGTCCGGTTCGACGCAGAGGACGTGTCCGGCCCTGTGGACATGATGTGTGTTACCGTTCACGGATCTGCCGCCATCGACGATATCGTGCTCCCGTTGTCGTGCGATGATGGCGACCCATGCACGGTGGACAGCTGCGATACGCTGCTCGGCTGTATCAACGAGCCGGTCGCCTGCACCGACAGCTCGTTCTGCACAGGAGTGGAATCGTGCGTGGACGGAGAGTGCGTCGGCGGAGCGCCGCCATGCGAAGGCGGCACGGAGTGCGCGACAACCTGCAACGAGGACACGCAGGACTGCTTCGACCCGGCAGGCACGGAGTGCACCGACGACGATGACATCTGCACGGACGATTTCTGCGACGGAGCGGGGGAATGCTTCCACCAGTTCAATGCCGAAAACGACCCCTCTTGCCAGAGCGGCTTCCACACGATCACGTTCGGCTACGACGACGCGATCCTCGCCTCTGCGTTGCAGTTCGAGGTCGACTACAACGCAGTCGACGGCGGATTCGTAGGCCAGGGTGCAGCGGTGAACTGTACTTCCTTCGAGTCCAAGTTCCAGTTCGCGGCGTTCAACGACCTGGATGACGAGCGCACCTTGATCGCCGCTCTCATCAGCGTGCCGGGTGTGGCCGGCCCGACCGAACTCATGTCGTGCCAGTTCGAGGCACCGTCGCCACCCGATCCCGACGCATTCGAGATCACGGTAGTCGACGCCTCGGATCCGGATCTCCGCCCGATCAACCCGCCGCCGAATGTGACGGTGACAAGCGTCGTGCCATCGCAGCCGTCCTCGGCGCGCGCGTTCACGGCGTGTCCAGGTACCGCAATCCCCGGCTGCCGCGAGCCGGAGAGGGCCGCGTTCGATCGACTCGACCGCCAGGGCGTCTCGCGCGACAAGCTCAAGTGGAGCTGGCACGGTGCCACGTCCGGGTCGGAAGCCTACGGAGCGCCCGGCCAAACGACCGACTATGCCCTGTGCGTGTATGACAGCCGGTCGAACCGTGCGCTGGTCGTGAGCGAGCTCATGGTCGGTGCCGGCAGCCGCTGGCGCGCCTCGAGCGGAGGTTTCGCCTACAAGGACCGTAGCGGCACGCACGCCGGCGTGTCGTCGATTCGAATAAAGAACAGCGCGAAGGGGGGCACGAAGCGCCAATGGAAGGCCAGCGGTGCGAGTCTGCCGACGCCCACGCCGGCGGCCTCGGAACAGTGCTTCGCCCAGGATCCGAGCGTCATCGTGCAGGCCGTCAACGGCGTTGGCGCCTGCTGGACCGCTT